>JAJPEO010000147.1 GCA_021166815.1 Nocardioides sp. | reverse complement strand
CGTCGACCCCGATGACGGGGGCCCGCCGGGCCAGACCACCCCGGCCAACCTGGCCCCGCTCTGCCGGCGCCACCACCGGGCCAAGACCAGCGGCACCTGGTCCTACGAACGCCTCGAACCCGGCACCTACCTCTGGACCGGGCCAGGTGTGACCGCGCTGGTCACAACGCAGGGCACCGCTGTCATCCCCTCCGGCTGACCACTGGTTTCGAGGCTCGTCGCTGGCGCTCCTCACACCTCAACCAGCGAGACCGCCCAGCGCTCCTCACACCTCAACCAGCGAGACCGCCCAGCGCTCCTCGCACCTCGACCAGCGAGGGTCAGAGGTCCGAGGCGTCGACGATGCGGTAGGCGTAGCCCTGCTCGGCGAGGAACCGTTGCCGGTTCTGGGCGAAGTCGGCGTCGACGGTGTCGCGGGAGACGATCGTGTAGAAGTGGGCGGTCTTGCCCTCCTCCTTGGGTCGCAGGAGGCGTCCGAGGCGCTGGGCCTCCTCCTGCCGGGACCCGAACGACCCGCTCACCTGGATGGCCACCTCGGCCGAGGGCAGGTCGATGGAGAAGTTGGCGACCTTGCTGACGACCAGCAGCCCGATCTCCCCGGACCGGAAGGCGTCGAAGAGCCGCTGTCGTTCCTTGACGGTCGTCTCGCCCTTGATGACCGGGGCGTCGAGCATCGCGCCGAGCTCGTCGAGCTGGTCGATGTACTGCCCGATCACCAGCGTCGGCTGGTCCTGGTGCTGGTCGACCAGCCGGCGCACGACGTCGGTCTTGGCGCCCGTGCAGGAGGCGAGGCGGTAGCGGGTGTCGGGATCCGCCGTCGCATAGGCGAGCCGCTCGCCCTCGGGCAGGGTCACCCGCACCTCGACGCAGTCGGCGGGCGCGATCCAGCCCTGGGACTCGATGTCCTTCCAGGGCGCGTCGTACCGCTTGGGGCCGATCAGGGAGAACACCTCGCCTTCACGACCGTCCTCACGCACCAGCGTCGCGGTGAGCCCCAGGCGCCGCCGGGCCTGCAGGTCCGCGGTCATCCGGAAGATCGGCGCGGGCAGGAGGTGCACCTCGTCGTAGACGATGAGTCCCCAGTCGCGGGCGTCGAGCAGCTCGAGGTGGGGGTACACGCCCTTCCGCCGGGTCGTCAGGACCTGGTAGGTCGCGATCGTGACGGGCCGGATCTCCTTGACGGCGCCGCTGTACTCGCCGATCTCGTCCGGCGTCAGCGACGTACGCCGCACCAGCTCGTCCTTCCACTGCCGCGCGCTGACGGTGTTGGTCACCAGGATGAGCGTCGTGGCCCGGGCGTGCGCCATGGACGCCGCCCCCACGATCGTCTTGCCGGCACCGCAGGGGAGCACCACGACACCGGAGCCGCCGTCCCAGAACGACTCGGCCGCCTCGCGCTGGTAGGGCCGCAGCTGCCACCCGTCCTCGGCCAGGTCGATCGCGTGGGCCTCGCCGTCGACGTAGCCGGCGAAGTCCTCCGCCGGCCAGCCGAGCTTGAGCAGGGCCTGCTTGAGGTTGCCGCGCTCGGAGGGGTGGACGGCCACCGAGTCGGCGTCGATGCGCTCGCCCAGCATCCCGGCGATCTTCTTGGCGCGCAGCACCTCCTCGAGGACCGGCCGGTCGGTCGAGGAGAGCACCAGGCCGTGGGTGGGGTGCTTCTCCAGCCGCAGCCGGCCGTAGCGCCCCATGGTCTCCGCGACGTCGACGAGCAGTGCGTGGGGGACGGCGTACCGCGACCAGCGCAGCAACGCGTCGACGACCTGCTCGGCGTCGTGGCCCGCGGCGCGGGCGTTCCACAGGCCGAGCGGGGTGAGCCGGTAGGTGTGGATGTGCTCGGGAGAGCGCTCGAGCTCGGCGAACGGCGCGATCGCCTTGCGGGCCTCGGCAGCTGACGGGTGGTCGACCTCGAGCAGCAGCGTCTTGTCCGACTGGACGATCAGGGGGCCGTCGTTCACGAGGCGCCCTGCCGCTGGCGCGCGCGGTAGGCCGCGACGTTGGCCCGCGAGGAGCACCGGTCCGAGCAGTAGCGCCGCGACTGGTTGGGCGAGGTGTCGACGAAGACGTTGTCGCAGGGGTCGGCCTGGCACACGCCGAGCCGGGTCGCGCCCAGGTCGCACACCAGGGTGGCCAGCCCCATCAGCGCCTCGCCGACGAGCAGCTCGGCGACGGAGGCCGACCGGTTGGCCACGTGCATGTGGAGGTCGTCGGGGTCGTGGTCGCTGATCATCGGGGTCACCGGGTGCCGCGCCAGGCCCTCGTTGAGGGCCTTGACCACCCCGGACACGTCACCACTGGCCGACGCCTCGAACACCGGTCGCAGCTCGGTCTGGAGCTCGCGCAGCACGGGCAGGTCGGCCGCCTCGACCGAGCGGTGCAGCCACGTGCGGTCGTCGAGGTGGCGGCGCAGGTCGTCCTCGGTGTCGAGGGGGGTGTTGACCAGGGCCGCGGCGCGCTCGGCGTAGCGGAGGAAATCCACCCCGCCAGTCTAGGTGTGGCCCCCTCAGGCCGGTCTCACGCTCGTGATCCGGTGGACGGCGAACTCCCGCTCCGCGTCGGCGCGGTGGTCGTGCCCGCGCAGCCGCCCGCCGTCGAGCCGGCGCGGGTCGACCACCCGCTCGGTCGTGGCGCCGTGGGCGTCGACGTAGGCGATGACGACCGTACGCCGTTCCTCGATGGCCTCGCGCAGGGCCGCGAGGGCGTCGGAGGGCTGGGTGGCCGGTCCCCGGGCGGGTGCGGCCGCCGCAGCGCGGTCACCGGCGCGGATCGCCGTGACGACGGCGTGGGCGTGGGCCTCCTCGCGTGCCTCGACCGCGCCGGCGGGACGCCGTCCGCGCTGGGGCCGGGCGCGCAGCAGGTCCGGCCGGCTCACCCGTACGGTGCCGTCGGGCGCCTCCACGACGGGGGCCGCGCCCATCTCGCGCAGGCGCGGCAGCAGCACGTCGATCGGTGTCGTGCTGATCACCACGGTGGGGGCCAGCAGGCGCAGGCCGAGCGAACGGGCCCGCGGGTCGTGGACGAGGGCGGCGAGGGCGGCCTCGTCGTCGGCGCGCAGGAACGACTCGGCGTGGCCCACCCGGATGGTGCCGAAGGTCCGGGCCACGTCGTCGACCAGGAACTCCAGGGGCTGCGGCACGGGGGTCGTCGAGATGGAGGTGACGAAGTCCTTCA
>JAJPEO010000103.1 GCA_021166815.1 Nocardioides sp. | reverse complement strand
CAAGCCCCAGAAGCAGCAGGAGCCCGAGAAGCCGGACGAGCCGGAGAAGAAGAAGGACACGGAGGACGCGGCCGCGACGTGGTGGCGCTGGCTCGGCCTCGGCGTCCTGCTGGTCGGCCTCGTGCCCGGTGCCAAGGCGGTACGCCGCCGACGGCGCCGTGGCGCGGAGGCGGTGTCGCGTCGCTTCGCCGGCGCCTGGGACGAGCTCCTCGACACCGCTCGCGACCTCGGCGTCCACGTGGCGTACGGCACCCGTCCGCAACAGGCCGCCACGCTCGGCGTGCCCGTGTCGCTGGCTCGGGCGGCTGACGTCGCGACCTTCTCGGCCGAGCCGCCCTCGGCGGAGTCCGGCTCCGACTACTGGGACGCCGTGGCCGGCACCGGCGTGTCCCTGCGCGGCCGCGCCCCCCGGTGGCGGCGCTGGCTCGCCCCCCTCAACCCCGCCTCGCTGCTGCCGCGGCGGCGCTGAGCGTTACCGAACCGTTCGGGGGTCTTGCCCGCGGTGGGACCCCGCGACTGTTCGGTAGCACCGCCGCACGAGGGCCGCGTCACCTGCCCCTGGAGACGCAGAAACCGCAGGCAGGGCCTGCGGTCTCGTGGTGGAGCCTAGGGGACTCGAACCCCTAACCCCCTGCTTGCAAAGCAGGTGCGCTACCAATTGCGCCAAGGCCCCGTACGGGATCGCTCCCGCGGGTGGTGGTCAGGCCCGGTCGACGTTGTCGGTGGCCTCGGCCCACAGCGCCTGCTCGGTCTTGCTCTCGTCCATCTTCTTCTTCGCAAAGACGACGCCGGCGGCAGCAAGGAGCACGAACAGGAGCTTCTTCATGAGGCCGAAGCCTACACAGGAGCGGGGTGATCCTCAGAGTCGGCGCCGCCCCTCCGCCTCCCCCCGCATCCGCCCGGAGCGACCAGCCAGGAGCCGTACGGCGAAGCCGAAATGAGCGAAGCCCCCAGTCTCCCGGGGGCTTCGTGTCGGTGGGCCTAACAGGACTTGAACCTGTGACCTCTTCCTTATCAGGGAAGCGCTCTAACCGTCTGAGCTATAGGCCCGCATGCGACGCCGCAGATTACCTGACGTCGCGCCGTGGGAGGAAATCGGGTCAGCCCTGGTCCTCCGACAGCGTCACCTCGACGCCACCGAGGAGGGCGGCAGCGAGGTTGTAGAGGAAGGCCGTGAGGGTGGCGATCGCGGTCAGGAGGATCACGTCGAGCACGGCGACGACCAGGGTGAAGCCCAGGACGCGACCCATGCCGACGTAGTCGGTGACGTCGAATCCGCCCTCGCTCGACTCGCTGTCGACGATGCTGGCGACCGCGGTGTTGATCGAGTCCCACACGCCGGCCGCGCCGAGCACCGTCCACACCATGAAGACGGCGATGAAGGTGACGATGCCGAAGGCGACGGAGAGCAGGAACGACGTCTTCATCACCGACCACGGGTCCACGCGCGACAGCCGCAGCCGGGCCCGACGCGGCGTCGCGGGGTGAGCCTTGCCGGCCGCCTTGGCCTTGTCGGCCGCCTTGGCCTTGTTGGCCGCCTCCGGCCGGGCGTTGTCGCGGTGCTCCTGGCTGGCCGAGGACAGGGTCGACTGCATCCGCTCGGTCAGGCTGGGCCGTGACTCGGCCTGGTCGGCCTTGTCAGGGGCGGTGGTGCGCTCCGACATGGATCACTCCTCGGTGTCGGGGTCGTGGTCGGCGGGCTCGGTCGCGGTCGCGACGTCGTCCTGACCGTCGATTGTGGCACCCCCGGCCACCTCGGGCGACTCAGCGACTGCCTCGGCACCCTCCTCCGGGGTGTCCTCGGCCTCCTCGTCGGCCCGCGCCTCCACGGACCGCGCGACGACGGCGACCGTGTCGCCCTTCTTGGGCGTCACGAACTTCACGCCCTGGGTGGAGCGGCCGGTGGCCCGGAAGTTGGGGTCGATGGGGCTGCGGACGACCTGGCCCCCGGAGGTGATGGAGAGGACCTCGTCGCCGTCCTCCACGATGAACGCACCGACCAGGCCGCCGCGGTCCTCGTTGGCCAGCGTCATCGCCTTGATGCCGAGGCCGCCACGCGACTGCACGCGGTACTCGGTGATGCGGGTGCGCTTGGCGAAGCCGCCGTCGGTGATGGTGAAGACGTACTGCGGGTGGACGCCGAAGTACTCCGACACCTCCGCCTCGGTCTCGGTCACCGTCTCGGCCGCCTCCTCGACGACCTCCTCGGCCGCCACCTGGGCGGCGCGGATGACCGACATGGACAGGACCGAGTCGCCCTCGCGGAACTTCATGCCGCGCACGCCCGAGGTCGCCCGGCCCATCGGCCGCAGCTGCGAGTCGTCGGCGGGGAAGCGGATCGCCTGGCCCTTGCGCGAGACGAGCAGGATGTGGTCGTCGTCGTTGACGAGCTCGGCGCCGATCAGCTCGTCGTCGTCCTCGCGGAAGTTGATGGCGATGATGCCGGCCTGGCGCGGGGAGTTGTAGTCGCCGAGGTTGGTCTTCTTGACCAGGCCCTTCCTGGTGGCGAGCACGAGGTACGGGGCCTGCTCGTAGTCGCGGATGGCCAGCACCTGGGCGATGTCCTCGTCGGGCTGGAAGCTCAGCAGGCCGGCCACGTGACCGCCCTTCGCGTCGCGAGCAGCCTCGGGCAGGTTGTAGGCCTTCGTGCGGTAGACCCGGCCTGCGGTGGTGAAGAACAGCAGCCAGTGGTGGTTGGTCGTGGCGATGAAGTGCTCCACGACGTCGTCACCGCGCAGCGTCGCTCCGCGTACGCCCTTGCCGCCGCGCTTCTGCAGGCGGTACTGGTCGGCACGGGTGCGCTTGGCGTAGCCGCCGCGGGTGATGGAGACGACCAGGTCCTCGTCGGGGATCAGGTCCTCCATCGACAGGTCGCCGTCGGCCGCGATGATCTGCGATCGGCGGTCGTCACCGAACTTGTCGGTGATCTCCTTCAGCTCGTCGGACACGATCTGCCGCTGGCGCGCCTCGTTGGCGAGGATGTCCTCGAGGTCCGCGATGACCCGCTCGAGCTCGGCCAGGCGGTCCATGATCTTCTGCCGCTCCAGGGCCGCCAGGCGCCGCAGCTGCATCTCGAGGATCGCGTTGGCCTGGATCTCGTCGATCTCCAGCAGGTCCATCAGACCGGTACGGGCCTGCTCGACGTCGGGGGAGCGACGGATCAGGGCGATGACCTCGTCGAGCATGTCGAGCGCCTTGACCAGGCCGCGGTAGATGTGAGCCTGGCGCTCGGCTTCCGCGAGGCGGAAGCGGGTGCGCCGCTGGATGACCTCGATCTGGTGGCTCACCCAGTTGGAGATGAACTGGTCGACCGTGAGCGTGCGCGGCACGCCGTCGACGAGCGCGAGCATGTTGGCCGAGAAGTTGGTCTGCAGCTCGGTGTGCTTGAACAGGTTGTTGAGCACGACCCGTGCGACGGCGTCGCGCTTGAGGATCACGACGAGGCGCTGGCCCGTGCGCGAGGACGTGTCGTCGCGCACGTCGGAGATGCCCTGGACCTTGCCGGAGTCGGCGAGCTCAGCGATCTTGAGCGCCAGGTTGTCGGGGTTGACCATGTAGGGCAGCTCGGTGATGACGAGCATCGTGCGGCCCTTGTTGTCCTCGTCGATCTCGACGACGGCGCGCTGGGTGATGGACCCGCGGCCGGTGCGGTAGGCCTGCTCGATGCCCTGGCGG
>JAJPEO010000091.1 GCA_021166815.1 Nocardioides sp. | reverse complement strand
CGTCGACGCGAACGGCGCGATCGGCGAGCACACCGCCACGCCGCCGTGGCGGGCGATCTCCGCGGCGACCCAGCCGATGCGGCGGATGTTGGTCTCGCGGTCCTCCTTGCTGAAGGTCAGGCCGGCCGACAGGTGGCGGCGTACGACGTCGCCGTCGAGGCTCGTGACCGTGCGCCCGCCGCGCTCGAGGAGGCGGTCCATCAGGGCGCGGGCCAGGGTCGACTTGCCGCTGCCGGACAGGCCGGTGAAGAACAGCACCAGGCCCTGCTCGTCGGGGGCGGGCTGGTCCTCCTCGACGATCGCGGCGACCTCGTCGGGATAGGTGTCGCCCAGCTCCGGCAGGGCGACCACCGGGTCGCCGCCGGCGTAGACGTCGATGACCTGCGCGCCCAGGGCGTGGTCGGCGGCCACGGCGTCCTCGCCGCGACCGTGCGAGGGGAACGGGACGGCCACGACCGACGCGTCGTCGAGGTGCTCGGCCGCGGCCAGCGTCGCGCGCAGCAGCGCGACCGGCGACAGGGCGGGGGTGCCGGTGCCGGTGAGCGCCAGCAGCACGACCCGGCCGAGGCTGCGTACCTTGTCGATCTCGTCGGTGGTGAGCGCATCGGTCACCGGGACGAAGGTGGCGCCGGCGTGCTGCTCACGCACCTGGGCGGGCGTCAGGTGCAGGCGGCGGAAGGGGCCGTACTGCGCGTGGGTCAGCGCCTCGACGCTGCCGTCGGCGGCGACACGCGCCAGCGGCAGGCCCTCGGGGTCGACCAGCTCGGCCTCGCTCACGCCGTCGGGCAGCGCCAGCGTGACCGGGCTGCCCGGCTCGTTGAAGCGCGTGGTCGGGGCGTAGGCCCCCGAGACGAGCAGCTCGAGGTCGTCGAGCTCGACCGGGGAGGGGCAGTGCTGCGGCAGGGTCACGCGACGCATCCTCTCACCCACGAGCGACGTCGGTAGCCTGCGGACATGCCAGCCCAACCAGTCATCGCCGAGATCGTCCGCTCCGGGTTCGTGGAGGGGCACCACTACGGCTCGGTCGTCGCGCTCACGCCCGAGGGGGAGGTCGACTGGTCGGTCGGGGAGGTCGACGCACCCGTCCTCCCGCGCTCGTGCAACAAGCCCGTCCAGGCGCTCGCGATGCTGCGCGCCGGCCTCACGCTGCCGCCCGACCTGCTCGCCCTGGCCTGCGCGTCGCACTCCGGGGAGCCGCAGCACGTGACGGGGGTACGCCGGATCCTCGCCCACGCAGGCCTCCCCGAGACCGCCCTGCAGTGCCCGCCCGACTGGCCCCTCGACGACGACGCCCGCGACGCCGTGCTGCGCGCCGGGGGCGGCAAGGAGCGGGTGCTGATGAACTGCTCCGGCAAGCACGCCGCCATGCTCGCGACCTGCGCGGTCAACCACTGGGACACCGACTCCTACCTCCACCCCACGCACCCGCTCCAGCGCGCGATCAAGGACACCGTCGCCGAGGCGACCGGGGAGCCCGTCGCCGCCGAGGCCGTCGACGGGTGCGGCGCGCCCCTGCTCGGCACCTCGCTCATCGGGCTCGCGCGCGCGTTCTCCCACCTCGCGACCCTGCACGGCAACGGCTCGGCGATCGCGTCGGCCATGCGCAGCCACCCCGAGATGGTGAGCGGCACCCGGCGCGACGAGGCCGTCCTGCACCGGGCCGTCCCCGGCCTGATCGGCAAGGCCGGCGCGGAGTCCTGCTACGTCGTCGCGCTGCCCGACGGCCGCGCCTGGGCCCTCAAGACCGACGACGGCGCCGCGCGGGCCCGTCCGGTCGTGATGGCGGCGGCCCTGGCCCGCTCCGGCGTCCTCGAGGAGGCCGGGGTCGACGCGGATGCCGTACGGGCCACCGGGCGGCACGTGCTGACCGGTGGCGAGGTGCCGGTGGGGGAGATCCGCGCCGTGCTGTGACCGCTCTCACGGGCGTTTTGTTTGCATTTGCTAACAGCAGTTAGCACACTGGAGACATGGCCAAGAAGTCCGTCGACAAGGGTGCCCAGAAGCCCCAGCCTGCCCGCGCGGGCACGGCGTCGACCGCGGCGAAGGCCAAGGCCGACAAGCCCGCCAAGGGCTCCAAGCCGTCCAAGGCAGGCGCCGCGCTGGGGAGCCTCGGCTCCTCCCTCGGCGACTACCTCAAGGAGCAGCGACTCGACGCGCGTCTCTCCCTGCGCCAGCTCGCCGACCAGGTGGGTGTCAGCAACCCGTACCTCAGCCAGATCGAGCGGGGGCTGCGCAAGCCGTCCGCCGAGGTGCTCAACCAGCTGGCACGCGCCCTGCGGGTCTCCGCGGAGCAGCTCCACGTGCGTGCCGGGATCGTCGATCCCGACACCGACGGAGTCGGCTCGGTCGAGCTCGCCGTGCTCGCCGACGCGGGACTGACCGAGCGCCAGAAGCAGTCGCTGCTCGACGTGTACTCCTCGTTCCTCGCCCTCAATGCCGCCGTCCCTCCCACGGCCTCCCAGGCAGACCAGGGCGGGGACGAGGTCCACGTCGACCACTAGACCCCCCGGGACAACCCGTGCGCCGGCCGCAAGGCCGGACCAACCACAAGGAGCAGGACATGGCAACCGCCAAGTTCGACATCAAGACCGAAGCCCTCAAGCCCGTCTTCGCCTACGTCGGTGCCACCGACCTCGCGGTCGAGAAGGTCCGCGACCTGTTCGACGACGTGCAGGAGCGCTTCGCCACCGTGCAGAAGGACGTCAACGCCCGCGTGGCCGACGTCTCCAAGACCGAGCCGAAGGTCTACCGCGACAAGGCCGTCAAGGCGTTCAACGAGCGCGTCGAGGCCGTCCAGAAGGACGTCGAGGCCCGCCGCAAGGCCGTCGAGGCCCGCGTCGCCGAGCTCCAGACCGAGGCCAAGGGCTACCCCGCCAAGGTCCAGGGCCTGGTCGACGACAACGTCGCGTCCGCCAACTCCGCGTACGCCGACCTCGTCAAGCGTGGCGAGTCGCTGGTCAAGCGCATCCGCAACCAGCAGTCCACCAAGGACGTCGTCGCGGCCGCGAAGGTCACCGTGACCAAGGCCAAGACCACCGCCACCCAGGCCCGCAAGGCCGCCAAGGCCGAGGCCACCGAGGTCCGCGCGGAGGTCAAGAAGGACATCGCCAAGGTCGAGGCCGAGGTCAAGAAGGACCTCGCCAAGGCCGAGGCCGAGGTCAACAAGGCCGCCGCGAAGGTCCAGGCCGAGGTCAAGAAGGCGACCGCCAAGAAGGCGCCGGCCAAGAAGACCACCGCCAAGAAGGCTCCGGCCAAGAAGGCCGCCCCCAAGACGGGTGCCGCCAAGAAGGTCGCCACCGCCCAGAGCAGCGCCAAGGCCACCGCCACCGCTGCCAGGAAGACCGCCAACACCGCGGTCAAGGCCGTCACCGACGCCGCCGAGAAGATCGGCGACTGACCCGGTCGACGCCCACGCCGAGGACCTCCTGCCGTATGAGGGCAGGGGGCCCTCGGCATTTCTGGCTACCCTTGCGTGGTGAACGTCTTCCAGATGCAGGGCACGCTGATGTTCCTCGTCGTGATCGTCCTGCTCGTGCTCAAGGGCTACGTGTTCATCAGCGCGCTGATGTTCTCCGGCGAGGCGTACGAGGCCGCCGGCAAGCTCACCAAGACCGCCTGGGCCGCGATCACCGGCATCGGCTTCGCCTTCGCCCTGCTCTACCCCGGCGGGATGTTGATCAACCTGGTCTTCACCGTCGCCGCCCTCGTCTACCTCGCCGACGTGCGCCCCGCCCTGCGTGAGGTGACGAGCCGGCGCTGAGGGCCCCGCCACGGCTGGGATACCTTACGGCGGAGCCGCCGTCGTACGGCCCGGCTCGCCGACGTCCGAACCTTCCTTGGAGAGTCCCGTGATCGAGAAGTCCGAAGAGCGCCCCTGGGGTTCGTGGCACGTCATCGACGAGGGCCCCGGCTACAAGGTCAAGCGGATCCACGTGAAGCCCGGCCAACGGCTCTCGTACCAGACCCACGAGCACCGCTCCGAGCACTGGGTCGTCATCTTCGGCATCGCCACCTGCGTCGTCGACGGCGAGACCACCGTGATCGGCCCCGGCCACTCCATCGACGTCGCCCAGGGCAGCGCCCACCGCCTCGTCAACGCCCACGACCAGGAGCTCGTCATCGTCGAGGTCCAGCACGGCGCCTACACCGGCGAGGACGACATCTGCCGCCTCGAGGACGACTACGGGCGGCAGGAGGCCTGAGCGCCTCCTCTGGTGCTGTGCCGGCTGGCTGGTTGGTTGGCTGGCTGGGTGGTTGGTTGCGGCGGGCGGAATCACCGGATAACCCCCACCCTTGCCGGCGGAATCACCGGATGACCCCCAGCCCGCCGGGTTCGCCCCCGTTGCAACGGCCGACAACGTGGAGATGCGGGGCAGTGGGCGCGAGGCGTTGACCCCAGCTGGGACCGTACGACGAAGCCAGCGCCCGCCGCTCTTCGTCCACAGGACCCGGGGCGGATCGCTCCTCCACAGGCGCGGCGAGGCAGAGGGTTGAGGGCGCGGCGAGCCGGGCAGGACCCGCTCATGATGCCTCCGTCGCCCCGACCCGACCTCGATGGCCTCGTGCGCCTGCGCAGCGAGCTCATCGCCTCGGGACTCACGGACAAGAACATCGCCCACCTCGTGCAGCGAGGCGCGCTGCGCCGCGTGCGTCGTGGCGCGTACGTCGGGGGTGACACGTGGGCGGCGTTGGACGCCGAGGGCCAGCACCGGCTGCGTGCTCGGGCGGTGCTGCGCACGGCCCACAAGGACACCGTGCTGTCGCACACCTCGAGCATTCTCGAGCGTGGCGTGTCGCTGTGGGGTGCGCCGCTCGGCGTCGTGCACACCAGTCGGGCCGACCGGGAGCGCGCGGGACGCCGGACCCCCGACTGGACGCCGCACCGAGCGGTCGTCCGGCCCGATGACGTGGAGGAGATCAACGGAGTCCGTGTCACGCGGGCGGCGCGCGCGGCCGTCGAGGCGACCACGATCCTCGGGGTCGAGCCCTCGCTCGTCGCCGTCAACGGGCTCCTGCGGGCCAAGGCGATGACGGTGGAGGACTTCCGCGCGGAGGTGCGGAACTGCAAGTACTGGCCGGGCACCCTCACGGCCAACCTCGTGCTCCACCTCGCCGACCCGAGACTGGAGTCCGTGGGTGAGGACAGGCTGTGGTTCCTCATGCACAGGCAAGGGCTGCCGATGCCCGAGCCACAGGTGATCGTGCGCGACGAGACCGGGCGGGAGTTCGCTCGTGTGGACTTCGCCTGGCTCGAGCGAGGCGTCTTCCTGGAGTTCGACGGACGCGTGAAGTACGAGCGCTACCGCCGCGATGGCGAGTCCCTCGAGGACTTCCTCATGCGCGAGAAGGCGCGGGAAGAGCGCATATGTCAGCTCACGGGCTGGACCTGCATCCGCGTCAATTGGGCCGACCTTTCGACGCCGGAGGTCCTGGCTGCCCGGATCCGCGCGATCCTCGACGCGAGGCGGCCTGTCGCGGGTTGAGCCGCCGTACGGTCCGTGGTGTCCGGGCGGCGCGCCTGCCGTCCGCCGTTGGTGAGGGAGCGGCCGCCTTCTCCACGTTGTCGGCCGATGCACCGGGTGTGAAGGTGGCGAAGCGGGCGTGTCGTGCCGGTTTCTCCATGTTGTCGGCGGGTGCAGCGGGGACAAACCGACCGCAGTGGGGGTTATCCGGTGATTCCAACCGCCGCCACCCCGACACCACACCCTGAGCCGTCAGGCGCGCAGGTAGCGCTCCAGGGCGACGAGGGCGTCCTCGGGCTCGAAGCCGGTGGCCCGGATCTTGTCCAGGCACATGGCGGAGTGCAGCGGGCGCGGGGCGAAGGGGTTGCCCTTGGCCAGCACGCCCTCGGCGTACTCCGCCGTCGAGGTGGCCGTGACGTCGGCGGCGCTGCGCCCCGAGCGCTCGAAGACCGCCTGTGCCACCTCGCGCCACGACATCGCCGGGCCGCTGTTTGAGACGTTGTAGACGCCCCAGTCGGCACCGGAGTCGAGCAGGTGGCGGGTCGCCCGGACCAGCTCGGAGGTGAAGGTCAGCCGGCCGACCTGGTCGTCGACGACGCTGGGGGAGACGCCCTTCTCGGCGAGGCCGGCCATGGTGCGTACGAAGTTGTGGCCCTCGCCGATCACCCACGAGGTCCGCAGGACGTAGTGGCGCGGGGCGAGGCCGACCGCGATGTCGCCGGCGGCCTTGGACTGGGCGTAGACCGCAAGCGGGGAGAGCGGCTCGTCCTCGGTGTGGCCGGGGTCGAGGGGGGCGGTGCCGTCGAAGACGTACTCGCTGGAGAAGTGCACGAGGGTGAAGCCGTGCTCGCGGGCCAGCCGGGCCAGGGTCGCGGGACCGGTCGCGTTGGCGGCCCACGCGCCCACGCGGCCCTCGGGCGTCTCGGCGGCGTCGACGGCGGTCCAGGCCGCGGCGTTGAGGACGACGCCGTACTCCTGCCACGGCCAGGCCGCGACGGCCTCTGCGTCGGCGAGGTCGAGCTCCGCACGGGTGGCGGCGTCGCAGCCGGGGAACGCGGCAGCGAGCGCCCGGCCGAGCTGGCCGTTGGCGCCGATGACGAGCGTCTTCCTCGGCTTCATCGCCACGACCTCGCCGAGCCGCGGGTTGTGGTGGTCCTTCTCCGAGATCTCGGCCTCGTCCAGCGGGATCGGCCACGGGATCGCGGCCGACTCGTCACCCAGGTGCAGCGCGGGGTAGGTGACGCCGGGACGCCAGTGGTCGTTGACGAGGTAGGTGTACGCCGTGCCGTCCTCGAGCGCCTGGTAGGAGTTGCCGACGCCGCGGGGCACGAACACCGCCACCGAGTGGTCCATCTCGAGGTGGAAGGTCTCGCCGAACGAGTCGCCCTCGCGCATGTCGACCCACGCCCCGAAGATCCGGCCGGTGGCCAGCGAGACGTACTTGTCCCACGGCTCGGTGTGGATGCCGCGGGTCGCGCCGCGGGAGGCGTTGAAGGAGATGTTGTTCTGCACCGGCCCGAAGTCGGGCAGGCCCAGCGCGGTCATCTTCTCGCGCTGCCAGTTCTCCTTGAACCACCCGCGCGCGTCGGCGTGCACGGGCATCCGGACCACGAGCAGCCCGGGGATGTTCGTGGTCTCGACCGCCAGGTCCATCACTGGCCCTTCTGCGCGTACGCCGCCTCGACGGCGTCCTTGTGCGGACGCCACCAGTCCTCGTGCTGCTGGTACCACGCGATGGTGTCGGCCAGGCCGGCCTCGAAGTCCTGGAAGCGCGGCCTCCAGCCCAGCTCGCTGCGCAGCTTGCCGGACTCGATGGCGTAGCGCAGGTCGTGGCCGGCGCGGTCGGTGACGTGGTCGAACGCGTCCTCGGGCTGGCCCATGAGCTTGAGGATGAGCCGGACGACCTCGAGGTTGTTCTTCTCGCCGTCGGCGCCGATGAGGTAGGTCTCGCCGATGCGGCCCTTCTCCAGGATGGTGAGCACCGCGGAGGAGTGGTCCTCGGCGTGGATCCAGTCGCGGACGTTCTCGCCGGAGCCGTAGAGCTTGGGCCGGACGCCGTCGATGACGTTGGTGATCTGGCGGGGGATGAACTTCTCGATGTGCTGCCAGGGGCCGTAGTTGTTGGAGCAGTTCGACACCGTCGCGCGGACGCCGAACGAGCGCACCCACGCCCGCACGAGGTGGTCGGAGCCGGCCTTCGACGCGGAGTAGGGCGAGGACGGGTTGTAGGGCGTGTCCTCGGTGAACCGCTTCGGGTCGTCGAGCTCGAGGTCGCCGTAGACCTCGTCGGTCGACACGTGGTGCAGCCGCTTGTCGTGCTTGCGCACCGCCTCGAGGATCGTGAACGTGCCGACCAGGTTGGTGCGGATGAACGGCGAGGGGTCGTCGAGGGAGTTGTCGTTGTGCGACTCCGCCGCGTAGTGCACGACCGCGTCGTGGGAGGCGACCAGCGGGTCGACCACGTCGGCCTCGGCGATGTCGCCGACGACCAGCTGGACACGGTTCTCGGGGAGACCGTCCAGCGCCTCGCGGGAGGCGGCGTACGTCAGCTTGTCGAGGACGGTGACGACGTAGTCGGTGTGGGCGACGAGGTGGTGCACGAAGTTCGAGCCGATGAACCCCGCGCCCCCGGTCACGAGTAGGCGCTCCATGCGGCGGAGTCTAGGGGGCCCTAGTCTGGAGCCCATGCGCGGAATCATCCTGGCCGGTGGGACGGGGACCCGGCTGCACCCGATCACCCAGGCGATCAGCAAGCAGCTCGTGCCTGTCTACGACAAGCCGATGATCTACTACCCGCTCACCACGTTGATGCTGGCCGGCATCCGCGACATCCTCATCATCACCACCCCCCACGAGGCCGAGGGCTTCCATCGGCTGCTGGGGGACGGGTCCCGCTTCGGCATCTCCATCACCTTCGCCGTGCAGCCCTCGCCCGACGGGCTCGCGCAGGCCTTCCTCATCGGCGCCGACCACGTGCGCGGCGAGCGCTCCGCGCTGGTGCTGGGCGACAACATCTTCTACGGCAGCGGCCTCGGGGCGACGCTCAAGCGCTTCTCCGACCTCGACGGCGCCGCGGTGTTCGGCTACCACGTCGCCGACCCCACCGCATACGGAGTCGTCGAGTTCGACGCCGACGGCACCGCGCTGTCGCTGGAGGAGAAGCCGGCGAAGCCGAAGAGCAACTACGCCGTGCCGGGCCTCTACTTCTACGGCACCGACGTCGTCGACTACGCCCGCGACCTCGAGCCGTCCACGCGCGGCGAGCTCGAGATCACCGACCTCAACCGCCGCTACCTCGAGGAGGGCCGCCTCCACGTCGAGGTCCTCCCGCGCGGCACCGCGTGGCTCGACACCGGCACGTTCGACTCCCTCAACGACGCCTCCAACTTCGTGCGCACGATCGAGGGCCGCCAGGGCTTCAAGATCGGCGCCCCCGAGGAGGTCGCCTGGCGCATGGGCTTCCTCACCGACGCCGAGCTCGCGGAGCGCGCCGAGCCGCTGCGCAAGAGCGGGTACGGCGACTACCTCCTGAACCTGCTCGACCTCGACTGAGGCCCGATCAAGCCAGGCCCGATCAAGCCAGGCCTGCTCAGTCCAGGTCCGCGGCCACCATCCGCGCCACGATCTCCTCGAACCCGACCGTCGTCGACCAGCCGAGCACCTCGCGGGCCCGGGACGCGTCCCCGACCAGCTCGCTGGGGTCGGTGGGGCGCATGAAGCGCTCGTCCTGGCGGACCAGGCCCTCCCAGTCGTCGATCCCGGCGGCCGCGAAGGCCGCCGCGACGAAGTCACGCACGCTGTGGGCCACCCCGGTGGCCACCACGTAGTCGCCCGGCTCGTCGGCCCGTGCCGCCCGGAGCAGCGCGTCCACGTAGTCCGGCGCCCAGCCCCAGTCGCGGCGGGCGTCGAGGTTGCCCAGCGTCAGGTGGTCGGCGTCGCCCCGCGCGATCGCCGCCACGCCGGCGGTGATCTTGCGGGTCACGAACCGCTCGGTCCGCCGCGGCGACTCGTGGTTGTAGAGGACCATGCTCGACGCGTGCTGCCCCTGGGCCCGGTAGACCCCGGCGCTGAGGTGCGCGAACGCCTTGGCCGCGCCGTACGGGTTCACCGGCCGGATCGGCGTCTCCTCGGTCTGGGGGGCCTGCGTGGGCTGGCCGAACATCTCCGCGCTGGAGGCCTGGACGAAACGGGCGCCGCAGCGCCGGGCCGACTCCATCAGCCCCACCGCGGCCGCGCCGTTGACGTGGGCGGTGCGGTCGGGCTCCTCCCACGACAGCGCGACCGAGCTGATCGCCGCGAGGTTGTAGACCTCGTCGGGACGCAGGTCGAGCACGAGGCGCCGGGTCGCCTCGATGTCGCCGAGGTCGCCCTCGTGGAGCACCACGTCGGGTGGGCAGTGGGGCGGCGTACCGTCGCTGGACAGGACCAGCGCGTGCACCTCGGTGCCCTCCGCGACCAGCCGCTCGGCGAGGTAGGACCCGTCCTGGCCGCCGACGCCGGTGATGAAGGACCTCACCAGCCCGCCTTCACCGCCGCGATGTCGGCGTCGACCATCATCGCGACGAGCTCGGGGAAGGACACCGTCGGCGTCCAGCCGAGCTTGTCCCTGGCCTTGCTGGCGTCACCGATGAGCAGGTCGACCTCGGCAGGCCGCATGAAGCGCGGGTCCTGGGTGACGTGGCGCGACCAGTCCTCGATGCCGACGTGGGTGAACGCCGCGTCGAGGAACTCGCGGATCGAGTGGGTCTCGCCGGTCGCGATGACGTAGTCGTCGC
>JAJPEO010000076.1 GCA_021166815.1 Nocardioides sp. | reverse complement strand
TGCTCTCGGCGTCGGCCACGCGCAGCCTCGTGGCCCGTGTCCGCAACGACCCGGCCGTCGGACGCGAGCAGCACGCCCAGACCCGCCTGGACCGCCTCACCGAGCGGGAGCTCGAGGTGGCCGTGGCCGTGGGTCGGGGGCTGAGCAACGCCGAGATCGCGGCCGAGCTCCACCTCTCGATCCCGACGGTCAAGGCGCACGTGTCGCGGGTCTTCACCAAGCTGGGGTGCACCAACCGCGTGCAGATCGCCATCTGCGTCCACGACGCCGGCCTGGTCTGAGGGGCGGCCCTCACACCTCGTGGACGTCCCCGGGCAGCGCCAGGCCGAGGGGGCCCGACCACAGGGCGCGCGCCTGGGTGAGCGCGACGTCCTTGTCGTACCACGGCGGGATGTGCGTCAGCAGCAGCCGGCCCACGCCGGCGGCAGCAGCCGTGCGGCCGCAGTCCGCCCCCGTCAGGTGCAGCGCCGGAGGGTTGTCGCGCCCCTCCTGGAAGGACGCCTCCGCCAGCAGCAGGTCCGTGGCCTTGGCCAGCTCGTCGAAGGCGGGGCACGGGGCCGTGTCGCCGCTGTAGACCAGGGAACGATCCCCGGCCTCCACCCGGAGCGCGTAGGCCTCCACCGGGTGCTCGACCCGGCGCGCCTCGACGCGGAACGGCCCGAGGTCGACGGGTGCGTCGTACGCGCGGAACTCGAACTCCTCGGTCATGCCGGGGTCCAGGGGGAGGTCGTAGGCCCGCGCCATCCGCTCGGCGGTGCCGGAGGGACCCCACACCGGCAGCAGCGGTTGCGGGCCGGTCGGGTGGTACTTGCGCATGACGTAGTAGCCGCACAGGTCCATGCAGTGGTCGGCGTGCAGGTGGCTGAGGAACACCCCGTCGATCGTGAGGGGGTCGACGTAGCGGTGGAGCTGCCCGAGCGCGCCGTTGCCGAGGTCGAGGAGGATCCGCCAGGTGCGGGTGTCGCCGCCCTCGCCCGGACCCTCGGCCTCGAGGAGGTAGCAGGAGGCGGCCGAGTCGGGCCCGGGGTAGGACCCCGAGCTCCCGACGACGGTCAGCCTCACGCCCGCCCCCCGGCGAACTGGGTGGCGCTCAGCAGCTCCGCGCCGAGGAACCGGCGGCCCAGGCGGGCGAACTCCTCGGGGCTCCCCGTGGTGGAGAAGACGTACGTGGGCTCCCCCGACTCGCGCATGAGCCCGGTGGTGGCCAGCATCTTGTAGACGTCCTTGGCGCACTCCTCGGCGGAGCTCACCATGGTGACCTCGTCGCCCATGACGTAGGAGATGACGCCGGTGAGCAGCGGGTAGTGGGTGCAGCCGAGGATCAGCGTGTCGACGCCGGCCTGGACCAGCGGGTCGAGGTACTCGTGCGCCGCCGCCAGCAGCTCGTCACCGCCGGTGACGCCCTGCTCGACGAAGTCGACGAACCGCGGGCAGGCGGTGATGTCGAGCTCGAGGTGGGGGGCCGCCGCGAAGGCGTCGTCGTAGGCCAGCGAGTCAGCGGTCGCCTGGGTGCAGATGACACCGACCTTGCCGTTGCGGGTCGCGCTGACCGCGCGGCGCGCCGCCGGCAGGATCACCTCGATCACCGGCACGTCGTAGCGCTCACGCGCATCACGCAGCATCGCCGCGCTGGCTGAGTTGCACGCGATGACCAGCGCCTTCACGCCCTGGGCGTAGAGGTGGTCCAGGCACTCCAGGGCGTACTCCCGCACCGCGCCGATCGGCTTGTCGCCGTAGGGCGCCCGGGCGGTGTCGCCGAGGTAGACGACCGACTCGTGGGGCAGCTGGTCGATCACCGCGCGCGCCACCGTGAGCCCGCCGAAGCCGGAATCGAAGATTCCGATCGGGGCGTCGTTGGTCAGGGGCGGCACGAGGACCAAGGCTAGGCGCTGGTCCGCGACAGCGCACCCCGGGATGGACGTATGTCCTGTCACACCCGACAGGGCCACCTACGATCGTGGGGTGATGATGCGCAGCCTGGCCGCGGCCCTGACCCTCACCTGCTCGATGTGGGTGCTCGCCCCGGCGGCCGTCCCCACTCCCGCGCCCGCTCCCAGCCTCGGCGCGGCGCCCACGGCCCGGGTCGCCGAGCCGGTGACCCAGGTGCTGGCCATCTCCGTCGACGGCCTGAACCCCGCGGCACTGCGGCGCCTCGGCACCGACGGCGCACCCAACCTGCACCGCTTCCGCCGCGCCGGAGCGTCCACGTTGAACGCCCGCAGCGCGGTCGAGCTCACGCTCACCCTGCCCAACCACACGGGCATGGTCACCGGCCGCCGCATCAACCGTCGCCGCGGCGGCCACGGGGTCACCTGGAACGACGACCGGCGCTCCCCCGCCACGGTCCAGGAGGCCGCCGGGCACCCCGTCGACTCCGTCTTCTCCACGATCCGGGCTGCGGGCGGCAACAGTGCCCTCTTCGCCAGCAAGACCAAGTTCTCGCTGTGGCAGCGCTCGTGGCCGGACGGCCTGCAGCGGGTCGTCATCCGGGAGGACAACGGCGCCCTCGTCGGCCTGCTCGAGCGCGACCTGGCCCGTACGCCGCGCACCTTCCGGATGCTGCACCTGTCGCTGCCCGACGTCGTCGGCCACGAGCGCGGCTTCATGTCCCGCGCCTACCTCCGCGCGGTCCGGCGCGTCGACGCCCTCGTCGGGCGCGTCGTGCGTGCCGTCCGGTCCGACGCCGCGTTGCGCACGAGCACCGCGATGATCCTCACCAGCGACCACGGTGGTCGGGGCGCCACCCACGGCGACCAGCGCTCGTACGCCAACTACCGCGTCGCGTTCATGGTCCGCGGGCCGGGCATCCCGCTCGGCGCTGACCTCTACGCGCTCAACCCCGACTACGCCGCGCCCGGGCGCACCCGTCCGGGGTACCTCGCCGAGCGGCAGCCGGTGCGCAACGCGGCGGTGGCCAACCTCGCCCTCGACCTGCTGGGCCTGGGCCCGGTGCCGGGCAGCGCGATCAACGCTGACCAGGACCTCGACGTGTCCTGAGGACGGCCCACGGGGCCGGCCCCGGGCTCACGCCCAGAGCTGCCCGTCGAGGCGGTCCTCCGCCTCGTCGATCGTGCCCTCGTAGGCGCCGGTGGAGAGGTACTTCCAGCCACCGTCGGCCACGACGAAGGCGATGTCGGCGCTCTCCCCCGCCTTGACGGCCTTGGCCGCCTGGCCCAGCGCGGCGTGGAGGATCGCGCCGGTGGAGATGCCGGCGAAGATGCCCTCGAGCTCGAGCAGCTCACGCACACGGCGTACCGCGTCGCGGGGGCCGACCGAGAAGCGCGAGTCGATCAGGGCGGGGTCGTAGAGCTCGGGGACGAACCCCTCGTCGAGGTTGCGCAGGCCGTAGACGAGCTCGCCGTAGCGCGGCTCGGCGGCCACGATGCGTACGTCGGGCTTGGCCTTGCGGAAGAAGCGCGAGACGCCCATGAGCGTGCCGGTCGTGCCGAGCCCGGCCACGAAGTGGGTGATCTCGGGGAGGTCGGCCAGGATCTCCGGACCGGTGCCCTCCTCGTGGGCGAGCGCGTTGGCCTGGTTGCCGTACTGGTACATCATCACCCAGTCGGGGTGCTCGGCCGCGATCTGCTTGGCGACGCGTACGGCCTCGTTGGAGCCACCTGCCGCGGGCGAGGAGACGATCTCCGCGCCCCACATCCGCAGCAGCTGGCGCCGCTCCTCGGAGGTGTTCTCGGGCATCACGCAGACGATGCGGTAGCCCTTGAGCTTGGCGGCCATGGCCAGCGAGATGCCGGTGTTGCCGGACGTGGGCTCGAGCAGGGTGCAGCCGGGACGGAGCAACCCGTCCTTCTCAGCGTGCTCGATCATGTTGAGCGCCGCGCGGTCCTTGATCGACCCGGTCGGGTTGCGGTCCTCGAGCTTGGCCCAGATGCGCACCTCGGTGCCGTTCGGCTGGACGCCGGGCGAGAGCCGGGGCAGGCCCACCAGGGGTGTGCCACCGACCGACGCGAGGAGGCTGTCGAAGCGGGCCATCAGGAGACGATCAGCGCGCTCCGCCGGCGACGGCCGGCAGGACGACGACCTGGTCGCCGTCGGCGAGGTCGGCGTCGAGGCCACCGATGAACCGGACGTCCTCGTCGTTGATGTAGACGTTGACGAAGCGGCGCAGGTCGCCGTTGTCGACCAGGCGGTCCTTGATGCCGGGGTAGGTGCTCTCGAGGTCGTCGATCAGCGCCGACAGGGTGGCACCGTCCGCCGTCACCGCCTTGGCACCGTCGGTGTAGGTGCGCAGGATCGTCGGGATCCGGACGTCGATGGCCATCAGGGGTCACTCCTCGGGGGTAGCTGATCGACGACGGCGACCTCTTCCTCGGTCACCTGGCCGTCGATGATTCTGTAGGACCGGAACTCCACGGGGCCGTCGTTATTCCCGTGCTCGCGTGTGCTGACCAGCACATAGTGGGCGTTGGGCTCGCTGGCCAGGCCGATGTCGGTGCGGCTGGGGTAGGCCTCGGTCGCGGTGTGGGAGTGGTAGACCACCACCGGCTCCTCGTCGCGCGCGTCCATGTCCTTGTAGAGCTGGAGCAGCTCGGTGCTGTCGAACTCGTAGAAGGTGGGGCTGCCGGCCGCGTTGACCATGGGCACGAACCGCTCGGGGCGGTCGGACCCCTCGGGGCCGGCCACGATGCCGCACGCCTCGTCGGGGTGGTCACGCCGGGCATGCGCGACGATCGCGTCGTACGTCGCCTGGTCGATGGTCAGCACGCTCCAAGGCTAGGCAGGCGGTCCTCAGGACCGCACATCGGCCACCATGTGGACGCGGGTCTCAGGCAGTGAGAGCGCCGATCAGGCTCTCCTGCAGCCAGCCCACCCAGTCGTAGATGTCGTGGGCCTGCGCCCGGGGGTCCTCGTCGGGCAGGCCGTGCCAGTAGTCCTCGTCGTCTG
>JAJPEO010000066.1 GCA_021166815.1 Nocardioides sp. | reverse complement strand
GTGGGCGACCTCCTCACGCCGGGCGAGCTGGCGCGGGGAGGCGGCACAGACGCTGTCCCGGGCGACCAGCTCGTCGAGGTCCACCCCGCGCGCCAGGCGGCGTAGCTGCGGTGCGGTGCGTGCCACCGGCGTCCCGGCCTCCGCGGGATCGTCGGGCCAGCCCGTGCCCGGCGGGACTGGGCTCGGGAACTGCTCTCCCGTCACCGGGTGGGGCAGGGTGCTCACGACGCGATGGATGCCGCGATGCCGTAGAGGATGTCGGCCTCCGAGACGCGGGCGTGGTCGACCGAGGCGCGGGAGAGCACCCGGCTCCAGATCAGGGCGCCGGCGCCGATCACGTCGGCGCGGCCCGGGTGCATGTACGGCAGGGCCTTGCGCTGCTCGACGCTCATCGCCACCAGGCGGTCGCAGGTCTCGCGCAGGTCGGCGATCGACAGGACGGCCCCGTCGAACATCGAGCGGTCGTAGCCGCTGAGCCCCATCGCCGCGCACGCGATCGTCTTGACGGTGCCGGAGGTGCCCACGATGGTGTGGGCGAGCTCGATCTCGAGGTCGGAGACGTCGAGGTGGTGGTCGATGTCGGCCACGCAGGCAGCGACCTCCTCGGCGGTCGGCGGGTCGGAGTGCAGGTGCCGCTCGTGGAGGCGCACCGAGCCGATGTCCATCGACGTGGCCTCGTCGGGTCCTCCGTCGCCGAGCACGAGCTCGGTCGACCCACCGCCGATGTCGACGACGAGCACCGGCTCCTCGACCTGCAGCCCCAGCATCGCCCCGGCGAAGACGAGCTCGGCCTCGTCGTCGCCGGACAGGACCTCGGGGGTGACGCCGATCCGCTCACGGACCCCCTCGACGAACACGTCCGCGTTGCTGGAGTCACGCGTGGCCGAGGTCGCGCAGAAGCGGATCCGCTCGGTCGGCACGTCGTGCTCGGCGATCGTCGCGGCGAACTCCTCGACCGCGGCGAAGGTGCGCGCCAACGCCTGCTCGGACAGCTCGCCGGTGGTGTCCACGCCCTGGCCGAGCCGCACCACGCGCGAGTCGCGCACCAGCACGTGCATGGCGTCGTCGTCGACGCGGGCGACGAGGAGCTTGATGGAGTTGGTCCCGCAGTCGATGGCCGCGACGGTCGTCATGGGCTCATTGTGGCGCACGGCGGCCGGCGGCGTGGGCGATCAGTCCCGCGGGACGCACGGCCCTGCGGCCCACCACTCCCCGAGCAGGTCGAGGACCTCGTCCCCCAGTGGGTTCACGCCTCGCCCGGCTGCCAGCGAGTGGCCGGCCAGGACGTGCAGGCACTTGACGCGGTCGGGCATGCCGCCGGCGCTGATCCCGTCGATCTCCGGCACGTCGAGCCCTGCAGCCGCACCGATCTCGGCCCGGTCACGCAGGTAGGCCTCGTGGGCGGCGCGGTAGGCCGCGGCCAGGTCAGGATCCTCGCCCAGCCGTGCCTGCATCTCCTTCATCAGCCCGGACCCCTCGAGGGTGCCGATCAGCGAGGCAGCGCGCGGGCAGGTGAGGTAGTAGGTCGTGGGGAACGGCGTGCCGTTGGGCAGGCGCGGCTGGGTCGCCACCACGTCGGGGTTGCCGCACGGGCAGCGGTGGCCGAGGCCGTGGATGCCACGTGGCGGCCGCCCCAGCTGGGCGTGGATCGCCGCCTCGTCTGCCGGCTCGATCCCGGACGGCTCGCTCAGGGTCTGCTCACTCACGCGTCGCTCCGTCCGCCTTCGTGCCGTCGACCAGGTCGGCCGGCTCCTCGCGCGGCGGCGGCGGGTTGCCGGCGAGCTCCATCGAGTCCCAGGCGCTGGTCCACCACGGCGTGGGCATCTCCTTGATCACGTCCTCGACGTCACTGAGCGTGGCCTGGGGCTCCAGCGGCCTGCCGTCGGGGCCGATCACCTCGAAGCCGGTCTCCCCCGGCAGGAGGTAGCCGAAGCGCTCGCGCGCCTGGGCCCGGACGTACGCCGGGTCCTCCCAGCGCCGCTTCTCACGCTCCAGGGCATTGATGCTCGCCTGGCGTTCGGCGATCTGGCTCTTGAGGTCCTCGATGTGCGAGCGTTGCTGGAGGTAGGCCCGCAGCGACGACGCGTAGGACACGGTCAGCACGGCCAGGACGAGCACGAGGATGGCCGCCCGCCCGGTGAAGCGGGTGCTGCGGGGGCGTACGCCCGGCCGTGCGGTCGCCGAGGCGGGCACGGCGCGCTGGGTGCCGGTGTCGGGACCGGCGGCGCGGGAACGGGGTCCTCGCGCCGCCGGCCTCGTACGACCGGGACCGCCCCGCGAGACGGGTCCCCGCGACCCGGCGTCGCGGGATCCGGGTCGACGGGCAGGCATGCGGTCCAGTGTGCCTGTCTCAGCCCTTGAATCGAGGGAACGCGGCCGCGCCGGCGTACCGCGCAGCGTCGCCGAGCTCGTCCTCGATGCGCAGGAGCTGGTTGTACTTCGCGACGCGCTCGGAGCGGGCCGGGGCACCGGTCTTGATCTGGCCGCAGTTGGTGGCGACGGCCAGGTCGGCGATGGTGGTGTCCTCGGTCTCGCCGGAGCGGTGGCTCATCATGTTGCGGTAGCCGGCGCGGTGCGCGAGCTCCACGGCGTCGAGGGTCTCCGACAGCGAGCCGATCTGGTTGACCTTGACCAGCATCGCGTTGGCCTGGCCACCGCTGATGCCGCGCTGCAGGCGCTCGACGTTGGTGACGAACAGGTCGTCGCCCACGAGCTGGGTCAGGCCGCCGAGCTCGTCGGTGATCGTCTTCCAGCCGTCCCAGTCGTCCTCGTCGAGCGGGTCCTCGATCGAGACGATCGGGTAGGCCGAGACCAGCTCGGCGTAGTAGGCGCTCATCTCGGCGGCCGACTTCTTCTGGCCCTCGAAGGCGTACTTGCCCTTGGAGTGGAACTCCGAGGCCGCGACGTCGAGCGCGAGGGCGACGTCCTTGCCGAGCTTGAGCCCGGCGGACTTCACCGCGTCGGCGATCAGGTCGAGGGCGGCCCGGTTGGAGGGCAGGTCGGGGGCGAAGCCGCCCTCGTCACCCAGGCCGGTGGAGAGGCCCTTCTTCTTCAGCACGGCCTTGAGCGCGTGGTAGACCTCCGCGCCCTGCTGCAGCGCCTCGGCGAAGGTGGCCGCGCCGATCGGCGCGATCATGAACTCCTGGATGTCGACGTTGGAGTCGGCGTGCGAGCCGCCGTTGAGGATGTTCATCATCGGGACGGGCAGCACGTGGGCGTTGGGGCCGCCGACGTAGCGGTAGAGCGGGAGGCCGGCCGACTCCGCAGCGGCGCGAGCGGTGGCCAGGGAGACGCCGAGGATCGCGTTGGCGCCGAGCTTGGCCTTGTTGGGGGTGCCGTCCAGGTCGAGCATCGCCTGGTCGACCAGGCGCTGGTCGTCGGCGTCGAGGCCGATGATCGCGCCGGAGATCGTCTCCACGACGCCCTTGACGGCCTCCTGGACGCCCTTGCCGAGGTAGCGCTTGCCGCCGTCGCGCAGCTCCACGGCCTCGAACGCGCCGGTGGAGGCGCCACTGGGCACCGCGGCGCGACCGAACGCGCCGTCCTCGAGAAGGACCTCGACCTCGACGGTGGGGTTGCCGCGGGAGTCGAGGATCTCGCGGGCGCCGACAGCTGCGATGGAAGTCATGGGGCTCAGCGTAGTGCCAGCCGTTAGCCTCTCTCGACGTGACTGCCCCCTCTGGTCAGCCCGCCCTCGCTCGCCGCCTCACCACCACCGACGCGGTCGTCGTCGGCCTGAGCGCGATGCTCGGCGCCGGGGTCTTCGCCGTGTGGGGACCCGCCGCGTCAGCCGCAGGGGCGGGGCTGCTCATGGCGCTCGGCATCGCCGCGGTGATCGCCTTCTGCAACGCCGTCGCCTCCGCCCAGCTCGCCCAGCACCACCCGTCGTCCGGCGGCACCTACGTGTTCGGTCGTGAGGTGCTCGGCCCCTGGTGGGGCTTCGTCGCCGGATGGGGGTTCGTGGTCGGCAAGACCGCCTCCAGCGCCGCGATGGCCCTGACCTTCGCCGCCTACGCGATCCCGGCCTCGAGCCCGGGTGGCGAGTGGCTGCAGCGCGGGGCCGCTGCCCTCGTCGTCGTGCTGTTCACCTACGCCAACCTGCACGGCGTCACCCGTACGGCCACCATGGCCAAGGTGCTGCTGGCCGTCACCCTCGTCGTGCTGGTGGGCTTCGTGGTGGTCGCCGCCGTCGTCGACGTCGCGCCCGCGGAGCGCCTCGAGCCCGCGGGTGGGGTGCTCGGGGTCCTGCAGGCGGCGGGCCTGCTCTTCTTCGCCTTCGCCGGCTACGCCCGCATCGCCACCCTGGCCGAGGAGGTACGCCGCCCGGAATCACTCGGCCGCGCGATCCTCATCAGCCTCGGCACGGCACTGGCGCTCTACCTCGCGATCGGCTGGATCGTGGTCTCCACGCTCGGCTCCGCCCTCCCCGCGACCAGCACCCCGCTGGCCGACGTCGCCGGCGCGCTGGGCCAGGCCTGGGCCGAGCCGCTCGTCCGCATCGGCGGGGCCTCCGCGGCCCTGGGTGCGCTGCTCGCCCTGCTCGCCGGGGTGGGTCGTACGACGCTGGCGATGGCACGCGAGCACGACCTGCCCCACCGGCTCGCCTCGGTCAGCGCGCGCCACCAGGTGCCCGACCAGGCGCAGGTGGTGGTCGGGGCGGCCGTCCTGGTGCTCGTGCTCACCCTGGACCTGCGGGGTGCGATCGGCTTCTCGTCCTTCGGCGTGCTCGTCTACTACTTCGTCGCCAACGCCTCGGCCTTCCGTCAGCCTCGCGAGCAGCGACGCTGGCCCCAGGCGCTGCAGGTCCTCGGCATGGCCGGCTGCGCCGTCCTGGTCGCCACCCTCCCCGTCGCCTCGGTCCTCGCCGGGGTCGCGGTCTTCGCCGTCGGCATCGCGGGGCGAGCCGTCTTCCGGCGCCGGGTGGCCTAGCCTCGGTCGCGCTCGGCCGCGGCGACCCGGCGGCGCACTGCCTCGCGCAGTGCCTGTTCCGGGTCCTCGCCGTCCGCGCGGGCGCGGGCCACGAGGGCGAGCAGCTGCTCCCCCAGGTCGTCGGGCACGCCCTGGGCGGGCGCCTGCTGGGCCGGCTCGGTCGTCCCGGCACGCTCGAGCCGGTCGAGCACCTTGTCGGCCAGCAGCAGGGCAGGCAGGCCGGGGGGCAGCCCGTCGAGCACCGAGGACCGCGACGCCTTCTCCACGGCCTTGCGGCGCTCCCACTCCTCGTTGACCTGCTCGGGCGTCAGGCCCGCGTGCTCGTCGTCCCCGAAGACGTGCGGGTTGCGCCGGATCATCTTGGCGGTGACGTCGCGGGCGACGTCGTCGAGGGTGAACTCGCCGCTCTCCTCCGCGATCGCGGCGTGCAGGAAGACCTGCAGCAGGAGGTCACCGAGCTCCTCGCGCAGCAGCGCGACGTCGCCGGTGTCGAGGGCCTCGAGGGTCTCGTGGGTCTCCTCGAGCAGGTAGCGCGCCAGCGACCGGTGGGTCTGCGCCGCCTTCCACGGGCACTCGGCCCGCAGGCGGCGCATCACCGCCGCGAACTCCAGGACCGGGTCGGCCGGCACGGTGGCCTGCCGGTCAGCCGCAGCGCTGCGTGGCCGGGAGCGAGGCGACGTAGGCCGGGGTGGGCTCCTCGTCGAGGCCCCGCAGCGCCTGCTCGCTCACGGCCACCGACGTGTTGGTGTCCACCGGCTCGACCTCACCGTCGCGGTGCTCCAGGCCGTAGCGCGGGTCGAACTCGAGACCGTTGATGTCGGGCCACACCCGGAACACGTCCATGCCGGCCTCGCCGATCTGCTCCAGCGTGGGGTTGGCGACCCCGGCGGCGGCGAGCTTGATGCGGCCGACCTGGTCGAGGACGTCCGAGGCGTACGCGTTGGCGGTCGACACCTCGAGGAAGTCGGCGCGCGCCTCCTCGGGCACGCTCCTGGCCTGGACCTCCTGCTGGGCCAGCGCGTGGCGGTAGGTGGAGCCGGGGGTGACGCCGAACTCCTCGGCGATCTGGTCGGCCATCGAGCGCAGGGTGAGGGAGTAGACCGCGGAGCGCTTCACGAAGCTCATCGGGACCACGGTGCCCTGCGCCTCGAGCTGGTCGCTCAGCGCGGTGCAGTAGCTGGTCGCCACCGCGTCGACGCGCTGGGTCGAGATCGTCTCGTCACCGACCTGAGCGGCCACCCCGGGGGTGAGGTTGCCGCAGGCGCTGAGCACCAGGCCGGCCGCCACGATCGCGCTGGCCGACATCAGCCGCTTATTCACGAGTCACTCCTTGGTTGGGGGCTGCAGGTTGCGATGCTGCGCCGTCCGGGTCGATCACCGTGTCGATGACACCGCGTGCCCATTCAAGCAGCGCGACACCCGACAGCGGCTTTCCGCCCACGACCGCCGTCTGCGGCCGCGGCACCAGAATCGTACTGACGGGGGCCTTGACCAGGCTCTTCGGATAGACGCGCTGCAGGCGGACGACGCGGGAGTCGGGCAGGTCGACCGGTGCGAAGCGGACGTACTTGCCGGCCACGGTGACCTCGCCGACCCCGGCCTGGCGGGCCCGGGCGCGGAAGCGCGCGACGAAGAGGAGCGACTCCACCTCGACCGGCGGGTTGCCGTACCGGTCGAGGAGCTCCTCGCGGATCTCGTCGATGTCGCCGTCCACGCGCACCTCGGCCAGCCGCTTGTAGACCTCCAGCCGCAGCCGCTCGCTGGGGATGTAGTCGTGCGGCAGGTGGGCGTCGACGGGCAGCTCGATGCGCACGTCCTGCAGCTCCTCGTCGGCGGTGCCCTTGAAGTCGGCCACCGCCTCCCCCACCAGGCGCACGTAGAGGTCGAAGCCCACGTCGGCGATGTGGCCCGACTGCTCCCCGCCGAGCAGGTTGCCCGCGCCGCGGATCTCGAGGTCCTTCATGGCGATCGCCATGCCGCCGCCGAGGTCGGAGTGCTGCGCCAGCGTCGCCAGGCGCTCGTGGGCGGTCTCGGTCAGCGGCTTCTCGGCCGGGTAGAGGAAGTACGCGTACGCCCGCTCCCGCGACCGGCCCACGCGCCCGCGCAGCTGGTGGAGCTGGGACAGGCCGAGGGTGTCGGCGCGCTCGATGATCATCGTGTTGGCGTTGGAGACGTCGAGGCCGCTCTCCACGATGGTGGTGCACACCAGCACGTCGAAGCGCTTCTCCCAGAAGTCGAGCATCACCTGCTCGAGCTGGTGCTCGCCCATCTGGCCGTGGGCGGTGGCCACCCGGGCCTCGGGCACGAGCTCGCGGATCCGCGCGGCCGCCTTCTCGATCGACTGGACCCGGTTGTGGATGTAGAAGACCTGGCCCTCGCGCAGCAGCTCACGGCGGACGGCCGCGATGACCTGGCGGTCCTCGTACGCGCCCACGTAGGTCAGCACCGGGTGCCGCTCCTCCGGCGGCGTCGTGATCGTCGACATCTCGCGGATGCCCGTGACGGCCATCTCCAGCGTGCGCGGGATCGGCGTCGCGCTCATCGAGAGCACGTCGACGGAGGTGCGCATCCGCTTCATCTGCTCCTTGTGCTCGACGCCGAAGCGCTGCTCCTCGTCGACGATGATCAGCCCGAGGTCCTTGACGCGGATGTCGGGGTTGAGCAGCCGGTGGGTGCCGACCACGATGTCGACCGATCCGTCCGCCAGGCCCGCGATGACCTCCTTGGCCTCCTTCTCGGTCTGGAAGCGCGAGAGGCCCTTCACCACCACCGGGAAGCCCGCCATCCGCTCGCTGAAGGTCGACATGTGCTGGGTGACCAGCAGGGTGGTCGGCACCAGCACGGCGACCTGCTTGCCGTCCTGGACGGCCTTGAACGCAGCGCGCACGGCGATCTCGGTCTTGCCGTAGCCCACGTCGCCGCAGACGAGCCGGTCCATCGGCACGGTGCTGCGCATGTCGGCCTTCACCTCGTCGACCGTCGAGAGCTGGTCGACGGTCTCCTGGAAGGGGAACGCGTCCTCGAGCTCGCGCTGCCACGGGGTGTCGGGACCGTACGCGTGTCCCTTCGTGGCCTGGCGCGCGGCGTAGAGCTTGATCAGCTCCGCGGCGATCTCGCGGACGGCTCGCCGCGCCCTGTTCTTGCGCTTGGTCCAGTCGCCGCCGCCGAGGCGGTCGAGGCTGGGCTGCTCGCCTCCGACGTAGCGCGTGACCTGGTCGAGGCTGTCGGCGGGGACGTAGAGCATGTCGTTGGGGCCACCGCGCTTGGAGGGCCCGTACTCCAGCACGAGGTACTCCCGCGTGGCACCGCTGATCTCGCGCTGCTTCATCTCCACGAAGCGGCCGACGCCGTGCTGCTCGTGGACGACGTAGTCGCCGGCCTTCAGCTCCAGCGGGTCGATCTGCCGCTTGCGGCGCGCGGGCATCCGGCGCATGTCGCGGGTGGAGGACTTCTGGCCCGAGAGGTCGTCACCGGTGAGGAGGACGACCCCGGCGCCGGTGTCGACGATGCCGTGGGCGAGGTGGCCGGTCGTCACGGACACCACGTGCTCGGCGGTCGCGTCGAGGCCGGCGGCGACGTCGTTCTCGGCAAGCTCCTCCACGAACCGCTCGGCAGGGCCCTTGCCGGAGTGGACGACGGTGACCTCGTGGCCCTGGCCGAGCCACCCGCGGATGTCGTCGACCGCCTTCGCGAGGTCCCCGCGGTAGGCGTCGGCCGGCTGGGCCGGCAGCGTGTGGCTCGGGACCCCGTCGAGGGCGGCGTCCGTGGCGAGCGCCGGGAGGTCGGCGGTGTCGATGCCGAAGGGGCTGATCGACCACCAGGCGTGACCCAGGCCCAGGGCGTGCTGGCGCACGTCGGCGACCTCGCGGTACGACGCCGCACCCAGGTCGATGGGTGCGGTCCCCCCACCGGCCGCCGCCGCCCAGGAGGCGCCCAGGAACTCCTCGCTGGTGGCGACGAGGTCGTGGGCGCGCGTCCGGGCCCGCTCGGGGTCGAGGACCAGCACGGTGGTGTCGGCCGGCATCAGGTCGACCAGCAGCTCCATCTCGTCGACCAGCACCGGGGCGAGCGACTCCATCCCCTCGACGGCGATGCCGGCGGCGATCTTGTCGGTGAGCTCCAGCAGCGCCGGGTGCTGCCGGCCCAGCTCGGCCGCGCGGCGGCGTACGTCGTCGGTCAGCAGCAGCTCGCGGCACGGCGGGGCCCAGAGCCGGTCGACCTTCTCCAGGGTCCGCTGGTCGGCGACGGCGAAGGAGCGGATCTCCTCGACCTCGTCGCCCCAGAACTCCACGCGCAGCGGGTGCTCCTCGGTGGGTGCGAAGACGTCGATGATCCCGCCGCGCACGGCGAACTCGCCACGCTTCTCGACCATGTCGACGCGCGTGTACGCGGCGCCCGCGAGACCGGCCACCACGTCCTCGAGCACCGCCGTGCCCCCGGTGGTGAGCTCGACCGGCACGAGGTCGGCCAGCCCGGCGACCTGCGGCTGCAGCACGCTGCGGATGGGGGCCACCACGACCTGGAGCGGGCCGTTCTCGGCGGCGTCGCCCGGGTGCCGCAAGCGCCGCAGCACCGCGAGCCGCTTGCCCACGGTGTCGCTGCGCGGGCTCAGGCGCTCGTGCGGCAACGTCTCCCAGCTCGGGAAGTAGCCGACCGTGTCGGGGTCGACGAGGTCGCCCAGCTCCTCGACGAGGTCCTCGGCCTCGCGCGAGGTGGCGGTGACGACCAGCACCGTGCGGCCCCGCTCGACCAGGCCGTGGACGACGAAGGGTCGCACCGCGGCGGGTCCGGTCACGTCGAGCGCCTGCACGACGCCGGCCTCCTCGAGCACGCCGCGCAGGACGGCCCCGGAGCGGAGCCGGGAGCTGACCCGGTGGAGCGCGGGGTTGGGCGTGGGACGGGCGGCCGGGGCGGAGCTGGTCACGAGGAGCCTTTCGGGGCACGCAGAGCGGCCCCCGACCAGGGAGGTACGGGGGTTCGACGCCCATCGTACGAGGCGTCCGGGCGGCCCCGGAACCGCTCGTCCGACACGTCGGGCGCCCCAGGGACCCGGTGCTGACATCGGGGCGAGCCACAGGGTTTACTACTCCCGACCGGGGCAGGCCCCGGCAGGTCCGTCGCCGCGGGGGCACGGGCGTCTCACTCATGAAAATCGGGGGAACACATGCGTCTCAAGCGTCTCGTCACCGGCGTGGTCAGCGTCGGCATGCTCGGCTTCGCGCCGCTCGCCGTCTCGGCACCGGCCCACGCCGACGGGCTCACCTTCACGCCCGTCATCACCTGGGACATCCACCGGATGGGCTCGCCCTACACCGGCGCCGCCGTCGCCGGACAGCCCTACTACGTCTCCGGCAAGATCACCGACGCCTCCGGCGTGGAGACCCCGGGAGCCAGCATCGCGCGGCTGCAGTTCCGCCCCAACGGCAGCACCACGTGGCGGACGCTGGCGATCGACAGCTCGCCGGGCTACCTCTTCTTCGACGAGGACCTTCGGATGACCACGCGCGGCACCTTCCGCGTCCAGTTCGACGGCTACACCGCCCAGAGCGCCTGGGACGACAGCTTCCTGCCCGGCACCTCGATGAAGGCGGTCGCGGTCATGCGCAAGGTGACCACGCGCAACCCGCGCGGCACCCTCGTCACCGGCAAGGTCGCGCCCAGCTACCAGCGCAAGAAGCTCGTCTTCCAGCGCAAGCAGGGTGGCCGCTGGCGCAAGTACACCGCGCTGCGCACCAGCAGCACGGGCACCTTCCGCATCAAGTTCCCCGCGCCGCGTCGCGGCCGCTGGTACTGGCGCATGCTCGTCGCCGGTGACGCGCAGTACGTCGGCAGCGTGGTGAAGCTCGGCTACACCTACCGCACCCGCCCGACCCACGGTCGCACCAGCATCGGTCGCTGACCACTGCACGCACGACGGCCCGCCAGGTCT
>JAJPEO010000065.1 GCA_021166815.1 Nocardioides sp. | reverse complement strand
CAGCGCGACGGTGTCCTTGCGCGGGAAGCCGCAGACGGCGGCGTAGCGCTCGGCCTGGTCGCGCTCGACGCGTACGCCGTGCCGCTCGCGGACCAGCGGCGTGAAGGGCCCGGAGGTCTTGCGCACGCCCGGCAGCAGGTTGAGTCCCGGGACGGCCGGGAGCGCGGCGCGGACCAGGGTGGAGATCCACGAGGCGTCCACGTCAGGCCCCGAGCATCATCTGGCCGCAGACGCGGACGGTGTTGCCGTTGACGGCGCCCGACCCGGGGCTGGCGTACCAGGCGATGGTCTCGGCGACGTCGACGGGCAGGCCGCCCTGTGCCATGGCGTTGAGGCGCTGACCCACCTCGCGGGTGGCGAACGGCACCGCGGCGGTCATCTGGGTGATGATGAAGCCGGGGGCCACGGCGTTGACGGTGATGCCGTCGGGAAGGTCGTCGCGCAGGCTCTCGACGAAGCCGATCACGCCCGCCTTGGACGCGGCGTAGTTGGTCTGGCCGACGTTGCCGGCGATGCCGGCGATCGAGGCCACGCCCACGATGCGCCCGCCCTCGTTGACGACCCCGGCGTCGAGGAGCTCGCGGGTGATCAGCTCGGGGGCGGTGAGGTTGACGGCGATGACGCTGTTCCACCGGTCAACGGCCATGTTGGCCAGCTTCTTGTCGCGCGTGATGCCCGCGTTGTGGACCACGACGTCGACACCCCCGTGGTGCTCGCGCAGGTGGTGGGCGATGCGCTGGGGCGCGTCCGGCGCGGTGATGTCGAGGACGAGGTGGTCGCCGTCGAGCTCGCGCATCAGGGCCTGCAGCTCGCTGGCGGCCTGCGGCACGTCGACGCCGACCACGGTGGCGCCGTCGCGGTGGAGCACCCGGGCGATCTCCTCACCGATGCCCCGGCTTGCGCCGGTCACGAGCGCGACCTTCCCCGCAAGCGGACGCGTCCAGTCGGCAACGGGTGCCGTACGGGTCGGGCCGTGGGCGCCGACGCGCACCACCTGGCCGGAGACGTAGGCCGACTTGGGGCTCAGGAAGAACGCCAGGGTCGAGTCCACGGAGTCCTCGGCCTCGGGGGCGACGTAGACGAGCTGGACCGTGCCGCCGCGACCGATCTCCTTGCCGAGGGAGCGGGTGAAGCCCTCCAGGGCACGCTGCGCGACCCGCTCGGAGCCCTCGACCGACTCGGGTGGCGTGCCGATCACCACGACGTGGGGGCACGACGCGAGGCGCCGCATGAGGGGGGTGAAGAACTCCTGGAGGGCGACCAGGCCTGCCGCGTCCGTGATGCCGGTGGCGTCGAACACGAGCCCCTTGGCCTGCTGCCCCTCGTCCAGCGCTTGCGTCGACGCGATCCCGAGGCCGTCGAGGGTCGCGGGCAGGGTCGGGAAGAGGCGCCCCTCGCCGCCGAGGACGACGGTGCCGTCCACCAGCGGGGCGCCCTCGGTCCAGCGCTCGAGCCGGGTGGGGTTCGGCAGGCCGAGGTTCTTGACCAGCAGCTTGCCGATCGGGGTGGAGACGAAGCCTTGGTAACGGTCGCTCATGGCGGTGCGGTTCCTCCGGACGTGTCGGGTGGTGTGCACATGCAACAGCGTGTGTAACTCGGTGTCCACCTTTCGTGACCTGCCACTCACTCGGTTGGCAGGGGTGGCCCTCCGGGCAAGGATAGGAGCCGATCCTCGTGTCCCTCGATCCGTGCAGGAGACCCCATGCAGGCCAAGACCCGCCCCGTCGCCGTCGTCGGCGGCAACCGCATCCCGTTCGCCCGGTCCAACACCGTCTACGCGGGGGTGTCCAACCAGGAGATGCTCACTGCGGCCATCGACGGCCTGGTGGACCGGTTCGGGCTGGCCGGCGAGCGCATCGGCGAGGTCGCCGGCGGCGCAGTGCTCAAGCACGCGCGCGACTTCAACCTCGTGCGTGAGTGCGTGCTCGGCTCGAAGCTCTCGCCCCAGACTCCTGCCGTCGACATGCAGCAGGCGTGCGGCACCGGCCTGCAGGCGGCCATCCACATCGCCGACAAGATCGCCCTGGGCGTCATCGACAGCGGCATCGCCGGGGGCACCGACACCACCTCCGACGCCCCGGTGGCCATCAGCGACAAGCTCCGCAAGAAGCTGATGAAGATCAACGCCGCCAAGGACACCGCGAGCAAGGTCAAGCTCCTCGGCAGCATCCGCCCCGGCGACATCGGCCTGGAGATCCCACAGAACTCCGAGCCGCGCACCCGGCTCTCGATGGGCGAGCACCAGGCGCTCACGGCCCTGGAGTGGCGCATCACCCGCGAGGCGCAGGACGAGCTGGCGGCGCGCTCGCACCACAACCTCGCGCGCTCCTACGACGAGGGGTTCCACGACGACCTCGTCACCCCGTTCCGTGGCGTCGAGCGCGACAACAACATGCGACCCGACTCCAGCACCGAGAAGCTCTCCACCCTCAAGCCGGTCTTCGGCAAGGGCGAGGCAGCGACGATGACGGCGGGCAACAGCACCCCCCTCAGCGACGGCGCATCGGCCGTCCTGCTCGCCAGCGACGAGTGGGCCGAGGAGCGCGGTCTCCCCGTGCTCGCGCACCTGGTGGACGCCGAGACCGCCGCGGTCGACTACGTCACCGGCCACGAGGGCCTGCTCATGGCCCCGGCGTACGCCGTCCCGCGCATGCTCCAGCGCAACGGCCTGACCCTGCAGGACTTCGACTTCTACGAGATCCACGAAGCGTTCGCCTCGCAGGTGCTCTCGACGCTGGCCGCCTGGGAGGACCCGGTCTTCTGCAAGGAGAGGCTCGGCCTCGACGAGCCCCTGGGTGCGATCGACCGCAGCAAGCTCAACGTCAACGGCTCGTCCCTCGCTGCGGCCCACCCCTTCGCCGCCACCGGCGGGCGGATCATCCCCGTGGCCGCGAAGCTGCTGGCCCAGAAGGGCAAGGGCCGCGCCCTGATCTCCATCTGCGCCGCCGGCGGGCAGGGCGTGGTCGCGATCCTCGAGCGCTGACCCGTTCCGCGGCCCGGGCGGCCCCTGCATTACCCGGGCCGCGGTAGGGTCGTGCCCGATCGACATCCTTTAACGAGCCGTCCGGTGAGGCGGAGAAGGAGGTCCGGTGCGGCCATGTCCGATACCACCACCCCCGACCAGGCGTCCGAGGACGTCCGCGTCGTCCTCGACGCCCGTGACATCACCCGGGCGTTGACCCGGGTCTCGCACGAGATCCTCGAGCGCAACAAGGGCGCCACCGACCTGGTGCTGCTGGGACTGCAGACGCGCGGCGTACCGCTCGCGCGCCGACTCGCCGAGCGGATCGCCTCGGTGGAAGGCACTCCCGTGCCGGTCGGCGAGCTCGACGTCACGATGTACCGCGACGACCTGCGCAAGCAGCCGACCCGCGCACCGGGCAAGACGCAGCTGCCGGCCGGGGGCATCGACGGCAAGGTCGTGGTGCTGGTCGACGACGTGCTGTTCTCCGGTCGCACCATCAGGGCGGCCCTGGACGCGATGGCCGACCTCGGCCGACCTGCCGCCGTGCGTCTCGCGGTCCTGGTCGACCGGGGCCACCGCGAGCTGCCGATCCGCGCCGACCACGTCGGCAAGAACCTCCCGAGCGCCCGCAGCGAGCGGGTCAGCGTGCGCCTGGCCGAGGTGGACGGGAAGGACGAGGTGACGATCTCATGAGGAACCTGCTCTCCATCGACGACGTCAGCGCCGAGGAGATCCAGACGATCTTCGCCACGGCCGCCGACATGCACGACGTGCAGTCGCGCGAGGTCAAGAAGCTCCCCGCCCTGCGCGGTCGCACCGTCGTCAACCTCTTCTTCGAGGACTCCACCCGCACCCGCTCGAGCTTCGAGATCGCGGGCAAGTGGCTCTCGGCCGACGTGATCAACATCAGCGCCAAGGGGTCGAGCACCTCCAAGGGCGAGAGCCTGCGCGACACCGTCCAGACGGTGTGCGCGATGGGGGTGGACGGGCTGGTGATGCGCCACTCCGCGAGCGGCGCTGCCCACCAGGTCGCCGGCTGGGTGGATGCGGTCGTCGTCAATGCCGGTGACGGGATGCACGAGCACCCGACCCAGGCCCTGCTGGACGCCTACACGCTGCAGCGCCACCTGGGGTCCCTCGAGGGTCGTCACGTGGTGATCGTGGGCGACCTGACGCACTCGCGGGTCTTCCGCTCCAACGTCTTGTGCCTGTCCAAGCTGGGGGCGCGCGTGACCGTGGTGGCGCCACCGACCCTCATGCCCTCAGGCATCGCGTCGTGGTCCGAGGCGGCCGGCTTCGAGACCTCCTACGACCTCGACGAGGTCCTCCCCACGGCCGACGCGGTGATGATGCTGCGGGTCCAGCGGGAGCGGATGGCCGGGGGCTACTTCCCGAGCCCGCGGGAGTACACCGTGGGGTACGGCCTCACGCGAGACCGCCTGGCCCTGCTGAAGCCCGACGTGCCGATCTGCCACCCGGGTCCGATGAACCGAGGCCTCGAGATCGCGGCCGACGCCGCGGACGCTGCGCAGTCCGTCGTGCTGGAGCAGGTCTCCAGCGGCCTCGCGGTGCGCATGGCCGTGCTCTACCACCTGCTCGCCGGCGAGTCCGAGGAAGGCGGTGCCTGATGGCGCTCACGATCACCGGGGCCTCGGTCCTGGGGGAGACGACGACCGACCTGTACGTCGACGACGCGGGCCTGCTGGTCGACGCGCCCGTCGCGGGGGCGGAGGTGCTCGACGCCGATGGCCTGGTCGCGCTGCCCGGGCTCGTCGACCTCCACACCCACCTGCGTGAGCCTGGCCGCGAGGACGCCGAGACGGTGCTGACCGGGTCGCGGGCCGCGGCCCTCGGCGGCTACACCGCGGTCCTGGCGATGGCCAACACCTCGCCCGTGACGGACACCGCAGAGGCGGCCCTGCGCGTGCTCGAGCTGGGGCGCGAGGCCGGCCTGGTCGACGTCCAGCCGGTCGGCGCGGTCACCCGTGGCCTGGCCGGCGAGGAGCTCGCCGAGCTGGGCCTGATGGCGCGTTCGCGTGCGCGGGTGAGGGTGTTCTCCGACGACGGCAAGTGCGTCCACGACGCCCGCGTGATGCGTCGAGCACTGGAGTACGTCAAGGCGTTTGGGGGCGTGGTGTCGCAGCACTCGCAGGATCCCTCCCTCGCCGGCCCGACGGCCTGCTGCCACGAGGGCGAGGTCTCCGGGCGACTGGGCCTGCCGGGCTGGCCCGGCATCGCCGAGGAGGTCATCGTGGCCCGTGACGTCATGCTCGCCCGCCACACCGGCTCCCGCGTCCACGTCGCCCACGTCTCGACCGCCGGTTCGGTGGAGGTCGTCAGGTGGGCCAAGGCCCAGGGCATCGCCGTGACCGCCGAGGTCACCCCGCACCACCTCCTGCTGACCACCGACCTGGTGTCCGGCTACGACCCGACGTTCAAGGTCAACCCGCCGCTGCGGCCGGCCGAGGACGTCGCCGCGCTGCGTGCCGCGCTGGCCGACGGCACGATCGACGCCGTCGCCACCGATCACGCGCCGCACGCGCGTCACGACAAGGAGCACGCCTTCGTCGACGCTGCCTTCGGCATGGTGGGCCTGGAGCAGGCTCTCGGCGTGGTCCGCACGGTCATGGAAGGCTTCTCCTGGGCCGACATCGCCCGGGTGATGTCGACCAACCCGGCCCGGATCGCCGGCCTCGACACCCAGGGCAGGGCGCTCTCGGCCGGCGCCCCGGCGCACCTCACCCTGGTGGATCCCAGTGCGACGGTCACGGTCGACCGCGACGTCACGGCCTCGCTCTCGCGCAACAACCCCTACCACGGCCGCGAGCTGTCCTCGCGCGTCGTGCACACCGTCTACGGTGGCAAGGTCACGGTTCGCGACGGCGCCCTGGCCTGAGCCGGCCATGGTCGGATCGGTGCCACAGGGCTAGCGTGTGGCCGTGGCCGGCGCGATCGATCCAGCACGATGGCTGCTGACGCGCGAGGAGCGTGGCAACCCCGACACCTCGATCGACGACCTGTGCGAGGCCGGCACGGCCTGGATCGACGGCAACCTGGTGACGCCCCTCGTCGACGGGAGCGACTACTTCGCTGACCTCGTACGGGTCATCGAGGCCACCGAGGCCGGTGACCTCGTGCTCTTCACCGACTGGCAGGGCAATGCCGACGAGCTCTTGTCGGAGGATCCGGAGCGCCGGGTCGTCGACCTCCTCGGGGAGGCGGACGAGCGCGGAGTCGACGTCCGCGGCCTGGTGTGGCGGTCGCACACCAACCAGGCGGGCTTCTTCGCGCCGCAGAACCGACACCTGGGGGAGCAGCTCCAGGCCAGGGGCGCCCAGGTGCTGCTGGACATGAGGGTCAGAAGAGGAGGCTCGCACCACCAGAAGCTGGTCGTCGTCCGGCACCGCGACGACCCGACGCGAGACGTCGCCTGGCTGGGCGGCATCGACCTCGCCCACAACCGGCGTGACGACAGCCGCCACCACGGGGATCCCCAGGGCGACAGGATCTCCTCCGAGTACGGTCCCCGCCCGCCCTGGCACGACGTCCAGGCGCGGATCCAGGGGCCCGCGGTCCACGCCGTGGAGACCGTCTTCCGCGAGCGCTGGGAGGATCCGACGCCCGTCACGTTGAGCCCGTGGCGCTGGGCCGCGGACCGGCTGCGCGGGCTCGACACCGCACCTGCGGCCCTGCCCGACCAGCTCCCGGCGCCTCCGGTCGCGGGGCCGCACCGGGTGCAGCTCCTGCGGACCTACCCGAGCCTGGGGCTCGGACGCGACTTCGCGTTCGCGCGCGGCGGTGAGCGCAGCGTGGCGCGGGGCTACACCAAGGCGCTGGCGCAGGCGAGGCGCCTGGTCTACGTCGAGGACCAGTACTTCTGGGGCACCGACGTGGGCGAGCTGTTCCGCGACGCCCTGGTCTCGAACCCACGGCTGCGCCTGGTCGTCGTCGTCCCCCTCCACCCCGACGTGGAGGGAACCCTGCTGCGGCCGCCGCAGATGTTGGCCCGGGTGGAGGCACTGCTGCCCCTCATGCAGGCGGCCCCCGGCCGGGTCGCGGCGTACGCACTGGAGAACGAGGCCGGCACTCCCGTCTACGTCCACGCGAAGGTGTGCATCATCGACGACGTCTGGGCCAGCGTGGGCTCCGACAACTTCAACCGCCGCTCGTGGACCCACGACTCCGAGCTGGGTTGTGCCGTGCTCGACCACGACCTGTCCCTGTCGCTGCGACTGCGCCTGGCCGCCGAGCACCTCGGCCGGCTCGACCGCGTCGAGGCGGGGGAGGACCTGCGCGACGTGGTGGCCGACTGCCTCGACCCCGAGGACGCCTACGACACCTACTTCGCCGCGGCGGCGGCCGTGGACGCCTGGCACCGGGGCGGTCGCCAGGGCGACCGGCCCGCCGGCCGCCTGCGGTCGCTCCCCCTGGAGCCGCCGCCTCGCGGCGCCCGGCTCCTCACGAAGGTGCCGTTGAAGACCCTGCACGACCCTGACGGTCGCCCCGCGCGGTGGCGGGGGTCCAGCCACTACTAGCCGTGTCAGGCGAGCCCGAGCTCGACGGCCTCCTCCCAGAGGTCCTCGCGGACGTCGGGGTGGGCTGCCTGCTCGATGAGGTTGCGCGCCTGCTCACGCTCGTCGCGGCCCCACATCCACGCGATGCCCTGCTCGGTGACCACGGCGGTGTGCTGGAACGAGGTCACCGGCTCGTCGACGAGGGGCACGATGGTCGAGACGTCGGCCTTGGGGTGCCAGCTGCGCAGGGCCATGAAGGCCTGGCCGCCGGGGGAGTGGCTCGCGCCGACGGTGAAGTCGGTCTGTCCGCCGAACCCCGAGAAGATCCGGGTGCCGATGCGCGAGGCGTTGGCCTGGTCGAAGAGGTCGACCTGCAGGGCGGTGTTGATCGAGGTCATGCCGGGCTGCTCGGCGATCCGGGCGGGCGCGTTGGCGACCTCGGTCCGCATCATGTGGACGCGCGGGTTGTCGTCGATCCACTCGTACAGCTCCTGGCTGCCGAAGACGAACGACGTCGCGACGGGCACGCCGCGGTCGAGGGCGCCGGCCTTCTCGAGGGTGAGCACGCCGTCGCTGAACATCTCGGTCCAGATGCGCAGGTTGCGGCGCTCGAGCACGCCGGCGATCGTCGCGTCCGGCACCTCGCCGATCCCGGCCTGGAGGGTCGAGCCGTCGGAGACCTGGGCGGCGACCATCGACCCGATCAGGCGAGCCGTGTCACTGGGCGGTCGCGGCTCGTGCGTCGCCAGGACGGCGTCCAACTCCACGCCGAGGTCGATGTCGTCGACCGAGATCTCCGCGTCGCCGAAGGTCCAGGGCATCCGCGGGTTGAGCTGCGCCACCACGAGCGCGCCCCGGGCACGGGCTGCCTCGATCGCGGCCGGGAGCACGTTGACCTCCAGGCCGAGCGAGACCTTCCCGTGACGAGGGACGGTGGTGTGCACGAGCACCACGTCGGGTGGGAGCGCGGCGGAGAACAGGCGCGGCACCATGGACAGGCGGCACGGCACGTACGACAGCTGCGGGTGGCGGCGGAAGCCGGGACCCACGAACGTGGTCTCGGGAACCACGCCGTCGTGGAGGGGCAGGTTGGCCTGGGCGTTGAGGGCGTGCAGGCGTGCCTGCGGCAGCTGGGCAAGCATGGGCCCGAGCACCTCGACCGGTGAGGCGAAGTTGCCACTGGTCACGATGCGGGGGTTCTCCACGGGGAGGTCCCGAACGGCGCCGACTGCTTCCTCGATCGTCACGACTCGCATGCGCTCACCCTGCCAGCACCGAGCCCGGTTCCACCACCGACGGGACCTTGGTCCCGTGCCCAGCGCCACATGCGGACTGACGCGGCCCTGGGCGGGGTGCGCTGGTAGGGTCGACGGCGGCTCGAACATCCTTTAACGATCCGTCCTGTGAGGCGGAGAAGGAGGTACGGCGTGGCTCTGCCTACGCATGCGCTCTTGGTCCTCGAGGACGGGCGCACCTTTCACGGTCAGTCCTTCGGTGCCGAGGGCGAGACCTTCGGCGAGGCGGTCTTCTCCACCGGCATGACCGGTTACCAGGAGACGCTGACCGACCCCAGCTACCACCGGCAGGTCGTCGTCATGACGGCGCCCCATGTCGGCAACACCGGGTGGAACGACGAGGACGACGAGTCCTCCCGCATCTGGGTCGCCGGCTACGTCGTCCGCGATCCCGCCCGCGTGCCGTCCAACTGGCGCGCCACCACCTCCCTGGAGGACGAGCTGCGACGCCAGGGCGTCGTCGGCATCGCCGGGGTCGACACCCGTGCGCTGACCCGGCACCTGCGCGAGCGAGGCGCGATGCGCGTGGGCATCTCCACGACCGAGACCGACCCCGAGCGCCTGCTGGCGAGGGTCCGGGAGTCGGCGGCGATGACCGGCGCCAACCTCAGCGAGGCGGTGAGCGTCTCGTCCGCGTACGTCGTCCCCGCGGAGGGCGAGAAGCGCTTCACGGTCGCCGCGATCGACCTCGGCATCAAGTCCAACACCCCGCGGATGATGAGCCAGCGGGGCATCGAGGTCCACGTGCTGCCCGCCACCTCGTCCATCGACGACGTGATGGCCGTCGGGCCCGACGGCATCTTCTTCTCCACCGGCCCCGGCGACCCAGCCGCGACGACCGGCCAGGTCGAGCTGCTGCAGCAGGCCCTCGAGCAGGACCTGCCGTACTTCGGCATCTGCTTCGGCAACCAGCTCTTCGGGCGCGCGCTGGGCTTCGGCACCTACAAGCTCAAGTACGGCCACCGCGGCATCAACCAGCCGGTCATGGACCGCACCACCGGCAAGGTCGAGGTCACCGCCCACAACCACGGCTTCGCGGTCGACGCCCCGCTGGAGGGTGCCTCGCAGACGCCGTACGGCACAGCCACGGTCTCGCACGTGTGCCTCAACGACGACGTCGTCGAGGGCCTCGAGCTGCGCGACGCCTCCGGAGCGCTCAAGGCGTTCTCCGTCCAGTACCACCCCGAGGCAGCGGCCGGCCCGCACGACGCCGCCTACCTCTTCGACCGCTTCTGCAATCTCATGACCGAGCGGAAGGGAGCCTGACGTGCCCAAGCGCACCGACATCCAGAGCGTGATGGTGATCGGCTCCGGCCCCATCGTCATCGGCCAGGCCTGCGAGTTCGACTACTCCGGCACCCAGGCGTGCCGGGTGCTCAAGGAGGAGGGCCTGCGGGTCATCCTCGTCAACTCCAACCCGGCCACGATCATGACCGACCCGGAGTTCGCCGACGCCACCTACGTCGAGCCGATCACCCCGGACTACGTCGAGAAGGTCATCGCCAAGGAGCGCCCCGACGCGCTGCTGGCCACGCTGGGCGGGCAGACCGCGCTCAACTGCGCGATGGCGCTCGACCGGGCCGGCGTCCTGGAGAAGTACGGCGTCGAGCTCATCGGCGCGTCGATCGAGGCGATCGAGCGCGGCGAGAACCGCCAGGTGTTCAAGAAGATCGTCGAGGAGCTCGGGGGCGAGAGCGCGCGCAGCGTGATCTGCCACTCGATGGACGACCTGCTCGCCGCCGCCGACGAGCTGGGCTACCCCATGGTGGTGCGTCCCTCCTTCACGATGGGCGGCTCCGGCTCCGGCATGGCCTACGACGAGGACGACCTGCGCCGCATCGGCGGCTGGGGCCTCCAGGCCAGCCCGACCACCGAGGTGCTCCTGGAGGAGTCGATCCTCGGCTGGAAGGAGTACGAGCTGGAGGTCATGCGCGACCGCAACGACAACTCGGTCATCGTGTGCTCCATCGAGAACCTCGACCCGATGGGCGTCCACACCGGTGACTCGATCACCGTGGCGCCCGCGATGACGCTCACCGACCGCGAGTACCAGAAGATGCGCGACCTCGCGATCGGCATCATCCGCGCGGTCGGTGTCGACACCGGTGGCTGCAACATCCAGTACGCCGTGAACCCCCGGGACGGTCGCCTGATCGTCATCGAGATGAACCCGCGGGTCTCGCGCTCGAGCGCGCTGGCCTCCAAGGCCACGGGCTTCCCGATCGCCAAGATCGCGGCCAAGGTCGCCATCGGCTACACCCTCGACGAGATCCGCAACGACATCACCGAGGAGACCCCGGCGTCGTTCGAGCCGAGCCTGGACTACGTCGTCGTCAAGGTGCCGCGCTTCGCGTTCGAGAAGTTCCCCGGCGCCGACCCGACCCTGACGACCCACATGAAGGCCGTCGGCGAGGTCATGTCGATCGGGCGCAACTTCACCGAGGCGCTGCAGAAGTCCCTGCGCTCCCTCGAGAGCAAGGACGCGCCGTTCGACTGGCACAAGGAGTGGGTCGAGCTCGACAAGGCCGCCCTCCTGGAGGAGATCAAGGTCCCCACCGACGGGCGCCTGAAGAAGGTCATGGACGCCATCCGGGCCGGCGCGACGGCGCAGGAGATCTTCGAGGCGACCGCGATCGACCCCTGGTTCATCGACCAGCTCGCCCTGATCAACGAGGTGGCCGTCGAGCTCATCGAGGCTCGCGAGCTCACCCCCGAGCTCCTGCGCCACGCCAAGCGCCACGGCTTCTCCGACGCCCAGATCGGCAAGATCCGGGGGCTCTCGTCCGACGTCATCCGCGGCGTGCGCCACGCGCTGGGCATCCGGCCGGTCTACAAGACCGTCGACA
>JAJPEO010000041.1 GCA_021166815.1 Nocardioides sp. | reverse complement strand
TGACGCGTCCGCGGCTGGCCGTGCTGGGCGCCCTCGCGACGCACCCGCACGCCGACGCTGACGCCGTGGCGTCGGCGGTGCGCGACGGGGGCACCGTGTCGACCCAGGCCGTCTATGACGTCCTCCGCGCGCTCACCGAGGCGGGCCTGGTCCGCAGGATCGAGCCGGCCGGTTCTCCCACCCGCTACGAGCTGCGGGTGGGTGACAACCACCACCACCTCGTGTGCCGCGGCTGCGGGACGATCGTCGACGTCGACTGCGCGGTGGGCCACCGGCCGTGCCTGGTCGCGTCGGAGACCCACGGCTTCGCGATCGACGAGGCCGAAGTGACCTACTGGGGGCTGTGTCCCCGGTGCAGCACCCCAGAGAACACCACCATCACCACCCGCCAAGGAGCAGAACTTGTCTGAGCACAACGAGTACGCGACGAACACCACGCCGCTCACCACCGCCGCCGGTGCCCCGGTTGCCAACAACCAGGACAGCCTCACCGCTGGTCCGCGTGGCCCGATGCTCCTGCAGGACCTGTGGTTCCTCGAGAAGCTGGCCCACTTCGACCGCGAGGTCATCCCGGAGCGTCGTATGCACGCCAAGGGCTCCGGCGCGTACGGCACCTTCCGCGTCACCCAGGACATCTCGCAGTACACCCGGGCCGCGATCTTCGGCCAGGTCGGCAACGAGTGCGAGGTCTTCGCCCGCTTCTCGACCGTGGCCGGCGAGCGTGGCGCGGCCGACGCCGAGCGCGACATCCGCGGCTTCGCCCTGCGCTTCTACACCACCGAGGGCAACTGGGACGTCGTCGGCAACAACACCCCGGTGTTCTTCTTCCGCGACCCGCTGAAGTTCCCCGACCTCAACCGCGCCGTCAAGCGCGACCCGCGCACCAACCTGCGAGACGCCGAGAACAACTGGGCGTTCTGGACCGGTCTGCCCGAGGCCCTGCACCAGGTCACGATCGTGATGAGCGACCGCGGCATCCCGAAGTCGTACCGCCACATGCACGGGTTCGGCTCCCACACCTTCTCGTTCATCAACGAGGCGGGGGAGCGCTTCTGGGTGAAGTTCCACTTCCGCACCCAGCAGGGCATCGAGAACCTGACCGACGCGGAGGCGGCCGACGTCATCGCCGGCGACCGCGAGTCGTCGCAGCGCGACCTCTACGAGGCCATCGAGCGGGGCGACTTCCCGAAGTGGAAGTTCTACATCCAGGTGATGCCCGAGGCGGACGCGGCGACCTACCGCTTCCACCCCTTCGACCTCACCAAGGTGTGGAGCAAGAAGGACTACCCCCTCATCGAGGTGGGCGAGTTCGAGCTCAACCGCAACCCCGACAACTACTTCGCCGACGTGGAGCAGGCCGCGTTCACCCCTGCCAACGTGGTGCCGGGCATCTCGCTGAGCCCCGACCGCATGCTGCAGGGTCGCCTGTTCTCGTACGGTGACGCGGCGCGCTACCGCCTCGGGGTCAACCACCACCAGATCCCCGTCAACTTCCCCAAGGCGGCCCCGGCCCACAACACCTACCACCGCGACGGCACGATGCGTGTGGACGGCAACCAGGGCAGCACGCCGGGCATCCAGCCCAACAACTTCGGGGGCTGGCCCGAGCAGCCGGCGTACGCCGAGCCTGCTCTCGCAGTGGGCGCGACGGCCGACCGGTTCAACTACCGCGAGGACGACGACAACTACTTCGAGCAGCCCGGTGACCTGTTCCGCCTCATGTCGGCCGAGCAGCAGCAGGCGCTGTTCGAGAACACCGCCCGCGCCATCGACGGCGCCTCGCAGCAGTCGATCGAGCGCCACATCGAGCACTGCACCAAGGCCGACCCGGCCTACGGCGAGGGAGTGCGCAAGGCGATCGAGGCGCTTGCTGCCGGGCGGCTGAACGACACCGACGCCAACCCGGACAACACCCCGGCGTGATCTGAACCACGCTCCAGCGGCCCGTCACGGACATCGTCTGTTCGTGACGGGCCGTTCTGGTCTCGCGGGGGCGTGGCCGCGACTACGCTCCATCCGTGTCGACGTCCCTGCTCGAGGTGCTGCAGCGTGTCAGCGCGTTCTTCCAGGGGCGTGTCGACAGCTGGCGTACGGGCTCCACGGGCAGCCAGATGACCGTGCTGGCGATGCTGCTGGGGCTGGTGGCGGCCACGTTCGCAGCCTCGTGGTTCTCCCAGGACATGGTGTCGCTGAGCCTGTGGTTCCTCTGGCTCGTGCTCGGCATGCTGGTGCTGCGCTTCGTGCCCATGCTGGTGCTGTGCGGAGCGGTGCTGGCGGCGGCCGTGGTGGTGACGACGCACTTCGAGGGCGAGCGTCCCGCGTTCCCCACGGGACTCGTCACCCTGGTGTCCGCGATGGCCGTGATCCTCTTCCACTCCAGCCGCCAGCGCTCAGGCCTCCCGGTGGCGCTGAGCGAGCCCCTGCTCGTCCAGCTGCGCGACCGGTTGCAGGGCGAGATGCCCGACCTGCCCCCGCAGTGGCACGCGGAGTCGGGGCTGTTGACCGCGCACGGCACGAGCTATGCCGGTGACTTCCTCGTCGCCGACGTCCAGGAGGGGCGCTGGCTGGAGCTGGTGCTGGTCGACGTCTGCGGCAAGGGGGTGGCGGTCGGAGCCCAAGCGCTGCAGTTCTCCGGTGCGCTGGGCGGCCTGCTCGGCGCGTTGCCGCCTGGTGACCTCATGCAGGCCGCCAACGCGTTCCTCCTGCGGCAGGGCTCCGACGACTCGTTCGCCACCGCCGTCCACCTCCTCCTGGACCTGGAGACGGGGGAGTACATGATCAGCAACGCCGGACACCCCCCAGCGCTGCACTGGCGGGCCCAGCCGGGGGGCTGGTTCACCGACGAGGCCCAGGGAATGGCGCTGGGCGTCGTCGCGAAGCCCGAGCTCGAGCCCAGCAGGGGCCAGCTGGCGCCGGGCGAGGCGCTCATGTTCTACACCGACGGGGTGGTGGAGTCCCGCGGTCGTGACCTGGACGAGGGGATCGAGTGGCTGCGCGACGTGGCCCTCAGCGCCGTGCTCGCACGGGGCTTCCCCGGTGCGGCGCGGCGCATCCTGCGGAGGGTTCCCCGCGGCGCCGACGACCGGGCGCTGCTGATCCTCCAGCGACTGCCCCAGTAGCGCCGGCCTCAGATCTCCTGGCCGAACATGCGCGCGGTCTCCCGCGCGGTGGGAGTGCCGGCGTCGAGGTCGGCTCCGGCGTCCACCAGCAGGCGCACGATGTCGCTCTCGCCCTTGAAGAGGGCCCCCGCCACCGGGGACTGGTCGCGAGCGTTGCGCAGGTCGACGTCGGCACCCCGGTCGACCAGCATCCGGGCCGTGTCGAGGTGACCGTGGTAGGCCGCCAGCATCAGGAGCGTGTTCCCCTCCGTGTCCTGGACGTCGACGGCCAGGCCGTGGTCGAGGAACTCCGCGACCTCCTGCGTGGCGCCCGTGCGGGCGAGGTCCATGGCGAGTGCCACGACACGCGCGGTCTGCTCGGGGTCGAGGGTCATGTCATCGAGCGTAGAGGTCGCGGATGACGTCCTCGATGGCCGGTTCCTGGATCGAGAGGTCCGCCACCTCGTACCTCGCGGCGACCGCCGCCACGATCGGGGCGGCGGAGACGTCGGCGGGGAACCTGAGCCACTGGCGCGGGCCGTCCGACCCCGCGTGCGTCGCACCCGGCACCTCGATGGGTGGCGCCTCGTCGACCAGGTCGACCACCAGGGTGCGGGACGAGCCGCCTCGCCCGCGGAGCGCGGACAGCTCACCGTCGAACACCGACGTGCCGTGGTCGATGACGATGACGCGGTCGCAGAGGGCCTCGATGTCCTGCAGGTCGTGCGTGGTGAGGAGCAGCGTGGTGCCACGCTCGCGGTTGAGGGTGCGGAGGAACTCGCGCAGGCGCCCCTTGGAGACGACGTCGAGGCCGATGGTCGGTTCGTCGAGGTAGAGGATCTCGGGGTCGTGGAGCAGGGCTGCGGTGATGTCCCCGCGCATGCGCTGTCCCAGGCTGAGCTGTCGTACCGGAGTGTCGAGCTGGTCGCCGAGGTCGAGGAGGTCGACGAAGGTGTCGAGGTTGCGCCGGTAGGTCGCGTCGGGGATGCGGTACATCCGCTGGAGCAGCTCGAACGAGTCGCGCAGCGGCAGGTCCCACCACAGCGTGGTGCGCTGGCCGAACACGACGCCGATGCGGCGAGCGAGCGTCATGCGGTCCCGGCTGGGCTCGAGCCCGGCGACGCGCAGGTGCCCGGACGTGGGGACGAGGATGCCCGTGAGCATCTTGATGGTGGTGGACTTCCCGGCGCCGTTGGGGCCGATGTAGCCGACCATCTCGCCTGCGCCGACCTGGAACGTCAGGTCGTGCACCGCAGCGACGGTCGTGCGGACGCGTCGGCGCCGGCCGGCGACGCGGCGGCGTACGACGAACTCGCGTGAGAGGTCGCGCACGTCCACGAGGGGTTGGTTCACGGGTCAGCTCCCGGTCGAGGTGTAGCGGCGCACGCCGAGGCGCCAGACGGACAGGGCGACGAGCATGGTGGCCGCGGCGGCCAGCGGTGAGCTCCACTGGAACCAGGCCGGCATGGCGTACGGATCCTCGCGCCCCAGGATGAAGAGGCTGGGGTACCAGTTGACGAAGGCGATGGGGATGACGAACGTCAGGCCCACCAGCACCTCCCTGGGGAAGATGCTCAGGGGGTACTGGGCGACCGTCGCGCCCCCGTAGGTGAAGGCGTTGGCGAACTCGCTGGCGTCGTGGGTCCAGAACTGCACGCAGGAGAATGCGACGAAGAGGCCGAAGAAGACCACGGCACCGCTCGCCACCATGGACACGGCAGCGACCACGCGCAGCGGCGACCAGTCGACGTACGTGCACGCCCACGCGAAGACGACGGCGGCCTGGGTGATGCGGCCCAGGCGTCGCAGCGTGAACTGGTCGGCGCACACCTGGACGAGCAGCGGCACCGGCTTGGTCAGCATCTGGTCCAGGCGTCCGGTGCGGATGTAGGTGCCGATGCGCTCGACGCTGCCGATGAGCGTGTCGGCGACGCCGATGCCCAGCGAGGACGCGCCGTAGAGGAAGGCCACCTCGTGCAACGCGAAGCCGCCGAGGCGGTCGAGGTGGGAGAACATGATCCACAGGCCCAGGAAGTCGAGCAGGTTGATCAGTCCGTTGCCCACGGCGAGCATCACGAAGGACGCGGGGTACTGCCACGCGGCCCGGATCCACAGCCACGCGATGTCGACGTAGCGCTGGGCGTGGACGACGGCCTCAGCCACCCTGCACCACCACCTTGCGGGTCGCCGCTCCCAGCACGACCTGGCAGGCGCCCAGCAGGACGAGGGCCCACAGCGCCTGGAAGCCGAGCGCCGCGAGGAGGGCGCCCTCGTGGTGACCGAGCCAGATGTCGTTGGGCACCTGCACGAAGGCGGACCACGGCAGCGCGTGGGCGAGGGTGCCGAGCCAGCCCGGGAACAGGGTCAGGGGCAGGACCATCCCGCTGAAGAACATCGCCAGCGCCCCGCTCATGACGCGCACTCCCGCGTCGTCGAGCAGCCAGAAGGTCGACGCAGCGACGAGGAAGCGGATCGCGAAGCTGACCACCACGGCGAGCACCACGGAGAGCAGGAACGCGAGCCCCGCAGCCGTGCTCGCGGGCAGGCGGATGTCGAACAGGAGCAGCCCGAGCAGCGTGGGCCCCAGTCCGCGGGTGACGAGGTGGTAGGCCGCCCGGCCCAGGTCGGCGGCGAGGTACCAGCCGACGAGCCCGACGGGTCGGTAGAGGTCGATGGCCACGTCGCCGGTACGGATCCGCTCGGCCAGGCCGTCGGTCGTGCCACCGCCCCAGAGGGCGACGGTCATCAGCAGCGCCTGGCCCAGCCAGACGTAGGTGACCGCGTCGACGCTGTCGTAGCCGCCGGCCGTGGGGTTGGCCCGCCAGAGGGCGAGGTAGGCGAAGGAGTAGATGACGCCGAAGACGGAGTTGGTGAACATGCCGGCGAGGGTGGCGGCGCGGTACGTCGAGTAGCGGCGGAAAGCCCTGGTCGCGATGGCGACGTGCAGCACCTGACCTCCCACGGTGAGTTCGATCCCCGGCCTACCCAACGACGGCCGGGGATCGTCTCACACACGTGCGCGTGCGCGCACGAAACGGGGGGTGGTCAGCGGGGGCGGACCACGTTGAGGACGCCGATGTAGCGGCCCTGGGCGTCACGCTTGACGGCGACGCCGGCCCTGCGGGCGCGACGGCTCAGCAGGATCTTGCGGTGACCGGGCGAGTTGAGCCACGCCTGGACCATGTCCTCGGGGGCGAGCATCGAGCCGCGCACCAGGTTCTCCCCGGCCCACGAGACGCGGCACTCGCTGATCACCTGCTGCTGGTCGCGGTGGGCGAAGATGCCCGTACGGGCGATCCGGCGGCCCCAACGCTCCGAGAGCCGGTCGACGCACTGGTCGAACCGTGCGATCCGGCGGATGCCCCGGACCTGGCGCGCGCGGTTGATCTCGACCATCAGCTGGTTCTCGTACTCGTCCAGGTTGGTGGCGGTCTGCTCCGTCCGCGTCGTGGGCACGGCCCAGGTGGCGGCGGACGCGCTGGACGGGGCGAGCGTCACGACGAGCATGCCGGTGATCAGGGAGACCAGCAGGGTGGCGGTTCGCGTCATGGGTTCCTCCGAGTCCGGTCGGTGCGGGGGGAGTGACCGGTTCTTGACGATAACTTGGTAGTAAACAGTCGAAGGCACAAATCGGGGAACTTGTCTCGAATCTCACCACGGCGAGTCGAGCCCGAATCAGGGCGGATTCCTTCAAGAAGCGCCGGTTTTACGCCTGTTTCGTCTGGTAAACCACAAGACGGAGGGCGCGCGTGGGCCTGACGTCAAGAAAAGGTAAAGGGCCCTCCGGTCCAGACCTGTGTCCGGATGGAGGGCCCTCGTGAGGCAGGTGGTGCCTCAGGTGTCGGTGGTGCTCGGGTGGTCGTTACCTCAGTGCTGGTAGGTGCCGTGGATCACGGCCCGGCCGAGGGTCTTGAACGCCAGGTTGAAGGACACCACGGCGTTCGAGGCGTCCGGCCCCACGCCGAGCGTCTCGTCCTTCACGGCGTGGACGACGAAGAAGTAGCGGTGCGGGTGGTCGCCCTGCGGCGGCGCCGCCCCCATGAACCCGGCCTCGCCACCGTCGTTGCGGACGTGGAAGGAGGAGCCCGGGAGCGTTCCCGACGCGGCGCCGGCGTCGAGGCTCGTGACGTCCGCCGGGACGTCGACCAGGCACCAGTGCCAGAAGCCGCTGGGGGTGGGAGCGTCGGGGTCGAAGCAGGTGACGACGTAGGAGCGCGTCCCCTCAGGAGCACCGCTCCAGGAGAGCTGGGGCGAGGTGTTGCCCTTGTCGGCGACCTGCGCGTCGTCGAGGGGCTCGCCGTCGGTGACGTCGGTGCTGGTGAGGGTGAACGACGGCACGGGAGGCAGGTAGTCGTAGGGGTTGGGTGCAACCGGGCGTTCGATGCTCATGACCCGAACCTAGCCACCTGCTGGACGCTGGGCCACTGCCTCCGCGGGGACAGGGCGAGAATGGTGGGCATGGCCAGCCCCCGCGACGTCCCGCCCTACCTTGCCGGCCTCATCCTCGAGGGTCGCCGGGTGGTCGTCGTGGGCGGTGGCCACGTCGCCCAGCGGCGCGTCCCGGGCCTGCTCGCCTCGGGAGCCGAGGTGACGGTGGTGAGTCCGGAGGTGACCCCGGCACTGGACGGCATGGCGGCGGAGATCACGATCGAGCGCCGCCCCTTCCGCGACGAGGACCTCGACGAGGCGTGGTACGTCATCGCGGCCACGAACGACCGGGCCGTCAACGACGCGGTGTCGGCCGGAGCGGAGCGACGTCGGGTCTTCTGCGTGCGCAGCGACGACGCCACCGCAGCATCCGCCTGGACCCCGGCCGTGGGGCGCCACGGGGGGCTGAGCGTGGGCGTCCTGGGCAACCGGGAGCCTCGCCGCTCCGCATCGGTGCGCGACGGGATCCTGCAGGGACTGCGGGAGGGGCTGTTCCCCGACGTCCACGCCCACGACCGCAGCCCCGGGGTCGTCCTGGTCGGCGGGGGGCCGGGAGAACCGGAGTACGTGAC
>JAJPEO010000318.1 GCA_021166815.1 Nocardioides sp. | reverse complement strand
CCACGCCTCGGCCCTCGCGGTCCGTGACCACGGCGTCGGCCTGGCGCCGGGGGAGTCGGCCATGGTCTTCAACCGGTTCTGGCGCGCCGACCCCGCCCGTGCCCGCACCTCCGGCGGCACCGGACTGGGTCTCTCCATCTCGCTCGAGGACACCCACCTGCACGGCGGCTGGCTGCAGGCGTGGGGCCGGCCCGGCGACGGCGCACAGTTCCGGCTGACGCTCGCGCGCCGCCTCTCGACCCGTCTGCGCCACAGCCCCCTGCCGCTGGTGCCCGACGACGCGAGGGAGAGCGCATGAGCCGCCGTACGCCCGTCCGCGCGCTCGCGGCGCTGCTCGCAGCCGGGGTCCTGTCGGCCTGCGTGGGCATGCCGACCGAGGGGCCGGTGGTCGAGAGCAAGGCCCAGCCCGACACCGACAACGCCCCGGGCATCTCGTTCGACCCCCGCCCCCCGCAGCCGGGGGAGTCGGCCGTGGAGATCGTCGGCGGCTTCCTCGAGGCGATGAAGGCGGCCCAGGTCAAGCCGGCCGTGGCCCGCCAGTTCCTCACCGCTCGCGCGCGGGAGAGGTGGACGCCCGAGCGCAGCATCGTGACGTACGACGACCTGGGCACTGCCAGCGGTGAGGGCACGGTCTCGCTGGTGGCGACCGAGGTCGACCACTACGACGAGCGCGGGGCCTGGCGGCGTTCGCAGGCGCGTCACGCGCTGCAGTTCGTCATGGCCCGGGAGGACGGCCAGTGGCGCATCGACCGGGCGCCCGACGCCCTGGTGGTGCCGGCGTCGTGGTTCGACGACTGGTACCAGCGCGCCTCGACCTACTTCTTCGACCCCACGTCGCGGATCCTCGTGCCCGAGCCCGTCTACGTGCCCCGTGGCGACCAGATGGCCTCCGCCCTCGTGCGCAGCCTGCTGTCCCTGCCGGGCGACGCCTCGAGCCGGGTGGTGCGCTCGTACTTCCCGCCGGACACGACCCGGGGCCTCTCGGTGCCGATCAGCGCGGCGGGCGTCGCCGAGGTGTCCCTGGGTGGGGACGGCTCGCTGACCGACGAGGAGTCGGCTCGCCGCATGCTGACCCAGCTGGTGTGGACGCTGCGCCAGGTGCCGAGCGTGCGCGCGGTCGAGCTGCGCATCGGCGATCGGGCGATCACGACCTCCAGCGGGTCGGCCCAGACGAGCCTGGACATGGGCAGCGCCTTCGACCCCGTCGTGAACCGCACCGCCGCCGACCTGCACGCCCTCGAGCAGGGCCGCCTGGTGCGCGGCCAGCTCGGCGAGCTCCGGGCGACCACCGGCCCGTTGGGGGCCGGGGATCTCGACCTGGTCGAGGTCTCGGTCAACCTGTCGGGCGACACCGCCGCGGGGGTCACCGCGGAGCGCGACGCCCTGCTCGTGGGCAGGGTCGAGGCTGCCGACCCGAGTGCTGCCCTGCGCTCGCCCATCGTCGACGGCGTCGGCCTGCAGGCGCCGGCGTGGGACCACCTGGACCGGATGTGGGTGCTGGAGCGGCGTGGAGGCGCCGCGCGCGTGTGGGTGATCGACGGTGACGACGTCCGGCGCATCGACGTCCCGGGGATCAGCGGGCTCGACGTGCGTCGCCTGCTCGTCTCGCGCGACGGCACCCGCGTCGTGGGGCTCGTACGCGGCCCGAAGGTGGACCGGTTGGTCACCTCGCGGGTGCTGCAGAACGAGGCGGGCCGGGTCCTGCGCATGGGGCCGGCGCAGGCGCTGGCGCTGACCCCGGAGGGCTCGCCGCGACTGCGCGACCTGGTCTGGCGCTCGTCGTCGACGGTGTCGGTGCTCAGCGACATCACCGACGACCTCTCCGAGGTGCGGACGGTGTCGGTCGACGGGTCCCCGGGCGAGCAGGCGCCCGGCGGGGCGTCGCGGCTGCGCGGTCGCGCCCGCGACCTGGTCGCCTCTCCCGTGGAGTCGGCGGTGGTCTACGCGATCGGCGGGCGGGTGGTCACCGACCTCCTGCGGCCCGAACGCGAGCTGCCGCTGCTGCCCGAGGGGATCCGCTCCATCACCTACCCCGGCTGAGCCGTCCACAGATCCGGTCGTGGGGCTTTCGCCGGCACGGGCTTCCCTGGTCGGATCGGAGGCGTGCGTGACGCGGTGCTCGACCTCTTCCTCGGGAGCCGGTGCGTGGGGTGCGAGGCCCCGGGCCGGATGGTGTGTGCGCCCTGCCGCGCCCTCGTTCCCCGTACGCCGTTCCCGGCCTGGCCGCAGCCGCCCCCGCCGGGCCTCGTGAGCCCGTGGGCCGCGAGTCCCTTCGACGGCACGGTGCGGGCGCTGGTGGTGGGGCACAAGGACCACGGCCAGTGGGGTCACCGGCGACTGCTGGGCGACCTGCTGGCTGCCGCCGTGGGAGCGGCGGTGGCCGGGCTCGCACCCGCCGACACGGTGCTCCTGATCCCGGTGCCCTCCCGCCCCGGTGCGGTGCGCCGACGTGGCTACGACCCGCTCGGTGCGATCACGCAGGTCGCCGCGCGTCGGCTGCGAGGGGGCCGCGACGTCCGGGTGGCCAGGGTGCTGGTGTCGCGGGGTGCGGTGGCCGACCAGGCGGGGCTGGGGGCCGCCCAGCGCGCCACCAACGTGGAGGGCTCGATGCGCACTCGTGGTGACGTGGTGGGGCGGTGGGCCCGTCGGGTCGGCGCGGCCCACGTGGTGGTGGTCGACGACGTGATCACCACGGGGGCCACCGCCAGGGAGGCCCAGCGCGCCCTCACCGCCGTCGGCCTGGCGCCGGTGGCGGTGGCGGCCGTGGCGGCCACGC
>JAJPEO010000027.1 GCA_021166815.1 Nocardioides sp. | reverse complement strand
GGCCCCCGGTCGCCCAGGACGCTCCAGTCGGCCGCGAGCACCTCCACCCGGTCGTCGTCGGCGAAGATCTCCTGCGCCGCCACGGCGAGCTTCTTGTCGAGCTCCGCGGTGAGGATCCGGGCCCCGTTCCGCACGCCGCTGCGCAGCCAGGCGGTGCCCACCCCGCACCCGGTGCCGAACTCGGCCATGGTGCCGCCGCGGGTCGCGGCGAGAGTGGCCAGGAGCCGGCCGGTCTCGTTGCGGCAGAAGGAGACGTAGCCGGCCTGACGACACATGTCGAAGGCGCGGGCCACGATGTCGGGGAGTTCGGGGGGAGCAGACATGGGACCTCGGAGTCTGTCATCCCCGTGGACCGCGCCCGGGTGGGAGGGGCGCAGTCTCACCATCTGACACTTCCGGGGCGAACCGGTGCGCGCCGACGGGGAGGGGGCGTACGATCCCTCCATCATGCGGACGTTCCTCGTACTCATCGAGAGCCGCGGCGAGGCCTGACAGAAGGGCCACCTCGCCGCGGTGTTTCGGCGTTGCGAGGACAGCAGCCCCCCGGCCCTTCGAAGTAGTTCGAAGCCACCGCCTCCACGGCGGGTCCTGCGCCAGGGGCGCGATCCGCACCTCGTAGGCCGGTGGTCGGGCCACCAACGGGCGATCCCCTCCGTGTGCTCCCACCCCACCCGCCGCGGTGTCGGTGGCTTCGGACGCAGTTCCCGAACCCGACACCGCACCGAGGAGCACACGATGTACGACATGTACCCCGACTGGGGCCCCGCCGCCCACCACCCCGAGAACCCCCGCAGCGTCGAGAACGTCGCCGCAGCCGTCCAGGCGTCGTTCGACCAGCGGGACGACGTCTGGACGCGTCCGGACGACAACTAGATTTCAGTCCATGCCTGACACCCAGCAGACCCCCCAGTCCACGGGCTCGACCACCCTCGCCGTCATCCCCGGCGACGGGATCGGCCCCGAGGTCACCGCCGAGGCCCTCAAGGTCCTCGAGGTGGCTTCGCCCGTGAAGCTCGAGACCACGCGCTACGACCTCGGCGCGGAGCGTTACCTCGCGACCGGCGAGGTGCTCCCGGACTCGGTGCTGGAGGAGGTCCGTCGCAGCGACGCGATCCTGCTGGGTGCGGTCGGCGGCAAGCCCAACGACCCCAACCTGCCGCCGGGCATCCTCGAGCGTGGGCTGCTGCTGCGCCTGCGCTTCGAGCTCGACCACTACGTCAACCTGCGTCCGTCCCGGCTCCTCCCGGGCTCGGTGTCGCCGCTGGCCGACCACGTCCTCGAGCGGGGCGACATCGACTTCGTGGTAGTCCGTGAAGGCACCGAGGGCCCCTACACGGGCAACGGCGGCGCGCTGCGCGTGGGCACGCCCCACGAGGTCGCCACCGAGGTCTCGGTCAACACCGCCTTCGGTGTCGAGCGCGTGCTGCGCGACGCCTTCGCCCGGGCCGAGAAGCGCCCCCGCAAGAAGCTCACCCTGGTCCACAAGACCAACGTGCTGGTCAACGCCGGATCGGTGTGGTGGCGGCTGTTCGAGTCCATCGCGGCCGAGCACCCGGACGTCACCACCGACTACATGCACATCGACGCGGCGATGATCTTCATGACCACCGACCCGGCCCGCTTCGACGTGATCGTCACCGACAACCTCTTCGGCGACATCATCACCGACCTCGCCGCCGCCATCACCGGTGGCATCGGCCTGGCCGCCTCCGGCAACGTCAACCCCGACAGTACGGCTCCCTCGATGTTCGAGCCGGTGCACGGCTCGGCGCCCGACATCGCCGGGCAGCAGAAGGCCGACCCGACCGCGGCGATCCTGTCCGGGGCGCTCCTGCTGGACCACCTCGGTCACGCCGACGCGGCCGCCGCGATCGAGAAGGCGGTCCTGGCCGACCTTTCCGCCCGCACCCCGGGCGCTGCACGCTCCACCAGCGAGATCGGCGACGCCATCGCCGGCCTCCTGGCCTGATCCCCTCGTCGCCGTCCGGTGCGGTCCGGGGACGCGGGCCGTACCGAGACGACCACGAGACCAAGGGATAGCGTGACCCCCATGCAGATCAGCACGACCCGCTCCGAGAGCCCCGTCGACGACGCCCGACTCGCCGAGATCCTGGCCGATCCCGGGTTCGGCACCCACTTCACCGACCACATGCTCACGGTGGAGTGGACGCCCGATCGCGGATGGCACGACGCGCGGATCACGCCGTACGGGCCCCTCTCGCTCGACCCCGCCACGGCGGTGCTGCACTACGCCCAGGAGACGTTCGAGGGGCTGAAGGCCTACCGGCACGACGACGGGTCGATCTGGACGTTCCGCCCGGAGCAGAACGCCTCGCGGATGATGCGCTCCTCGCGGCGGCTCGCCTTCCCGGAGCTCCCGGTCGAGGACTTCGTGGCGTGCGTCGACGCCCTCGTCGAGGTCGACCAGCGGTGGGTGCCCGACAGCTCGGGGGAGAAGTCGCTCTACCTGCGCCCGTTCATGTACGCCTCGGAGAAGTTCCTCGGCGTGCGACCCTCCCAGCACGTCACGTTCATGGTCATCGCGTCCCCGGCGGGGGCCTACTTCAAGGGTGGGATCAAACCGGTCACGCTGTGGCTCTCCGAGCAGTTCACCCGCGCCGGCCGCGGCGGCATGGGCGCAGCCAAGACGGGCGGCAACTACGCCGCCTCGCTCGCTGCCCAGCGCGAGGCCATCGAGCAGGGCTGCGACCAGGTGGTCTTCCTGGACGACCAGGAGTTCCGCTACATCGAGGAGCTCGGCGGGATGAACCTCTTCTTCGTCCACGCCGACGGCCGCATCGTGACCCCGGCGACGGGCACGATCCTCGAGGGCATCACGCGTGCCTCGATCATCGAGCTGGCCGGCTCGCTCGGCCACACGGTCGAGGAGCGGAAGTTCTCCATCGACGAGTGGCGCGAGGGTGTCGCCAGCGGTGCCATCACCGAGATCTTCGCGTGCGGCACCGCGGCCGTGGTCACCCCCGTGGGGTCGCTGAAGTCGCCCCACGGCGACGTGGCCGCGCCGGCGGGCACCGACCTGACCATGCGCATCCGCGAGGAGCTGGTGGGGCTGCAGTTCGGCCACCGTGAGGACACCCACGGCTGGATGCACCGGGTCGTCTGACCTTGTCCGACACCCCCGCGCGCGGGTCCCGGTCGCTGCGGGAGTTCATGCGCACCGAGGCCGGCTCGGCCGGGCTGCTCGTCGCGGCCGCCCTGGTGGCGCTGGCCTGGGCGAACTCGCCGTGGTCGCACTCGTACCTCGAGCTGTGGCAGACGCCCGTGTCGTTCCTCGTCGGCGACGGCGGGCTCTCGATGGACCTGCACCACTGGGTGAACGACGGCCTGATGGTCGTCTTCTTCTTCGTCATCGGTCTCGAGGTGCGCAAGGAGTTCGCGGTCGGTGAGCTGACCGACCGCAGCCGGGTGGTCGTCCCCGTGGTGGCCGGGGTCGTCGGCATGGTGGTGCCGGCCGCGATCTACCTCGCCCTTAACTCCACGGGCCCGGCGGCTGCGGGGTGGGGTGCGGTCATCGGCACCGACACCGCGTTCCTGCTCGGGGTGATGGCGCTGGTGGGACCGGCAGCGTCCTCGCAGCTGCGCATCTTCCTGCTGACCCTGACCGTCATCGACGACATCGTGGCCGTGAGCGTCATCGGAGTGGTCTACAGCGACAGCATCGACGTGGAGGCCCTGGTCCTGGCGCTGGCGTGCCTGGTCGCGCTCGCCGCGCTCGACCGGACCCGGGTGTGGCAGGCGACGCCGTACGTCTTCATCGTGGTGGTGCTCTGGGTCGCCACCTTGCAGTCGGGGCTGCACGCCTCGATCGCCGGCATGGTGTCGGGCCTGCTCGTGCCCGCCCTGGACCCGCGGCGCGTCGACGTGGACGCGGCCGCGCGCACCTTCCGCGCGTTCCGGCAGTCGCCGATGCCGGACGTGCAGCGCCGGGCGCGGCGTTCGCGGACGCGGGCCCTCTAGGTCAACGAGCGGCTGCAGCAGGCCCTGCACGCCCCGACCAGCATGGTCGTCGTACCCGTGTTCGCCCTGGCCAACGCCGGCGTCGACCTGCGTGGCGGGGTGCTGGGCGAGGCGATGGCCTCACCCGTGACCTGGGGCATCGTGGCCGGCCTGGTGGGCGGCAAGACCATCGGCATCTTCCTGGGCTCGTGGCTCAGTGTGCGGCTGGGCTGGGGCCGGCTGCCGCAGGGCGTCGGCCTGGGCCACACGCTGGCCGGCGGGGCGCTGTCCGGCATCGGCTTCACGGTCTCGCTGCTCATCGTGGGACTCGCCTTCACCTCCGCCGACCTGCAGGACCAGGCGCGGGTCGGAGTCCTGCTCTCCGCGGCCCTGGCGAGCCTGGTGGGGTGGCTGGCCTTCCGCTTCGCCGCACGCTTCCTCGGTCAGCGTGACGCCGCGCTGCCCCTGGTGCTGTCCGTGCCGGTCGACCCAGAGCGCGACCACGTGCTGGGCCGGCCCGACGCGCCGCTCACGATCGTCGAGTACCTCGACTACGAGTGCCCCTTCTGCGCCCGCGTCAGCGGCGTCGGCGACGAGCTGCGCGCGCACTTCGGCGAGGACCTGCGCTACGTCGTGCGGCACCTGCCGCTGCGGGTGCACCCGCACGCCGAGATCGCCGCCTTCGCGGTCGAGGCGGCGGACCGGCAGGGCCGGTTCTGGGACATGCACCACTGGCTGTTCGACCACCAGGACCGCTTGGCGTACGACGACCTCGTGCGCCACGCCGACGACCTCGGCCTCGACCTCGAGCAGTTCGTCGCCGACCTGGACGACGAGTCCGTGCACGAGCGCGTCGCCCGGGACACCGTGAGCGCGGAGGACAGCGGCGTGCGGGCCACACCGACCTTCTTCATCGGCGACCGGCGCCACGTGGGGCCCCACGACGCGCGCACGCTCATCGACCGCCTGGAGCGCATCCGGGGCACGGCTGGCTAACCTCGGCCTGTGACGACGTCCTCCTCGATGCCGCAGGCGCCGCCGCCGGGTCTCACCGTCGGCGGCTACCGCCTGCGCGCCCGGCTCGGCGAGGGCGGGATGGGCGTGGTCCACCTGGGCCAGCGCCCGGGGGAGCGGCCGGTCGCGCTCAAGGTCCTGCGTCCCCACATCGTGGGCGACGACGAGGCACGTCGCCGACTGGCGCGCGAGGTCTCCTCGCTGGAGCGCATCCGCAGCCACCGCATCGCCGAGATCATCGACGCCGACCCGTGGGGCGACATCCCCTACGTCGCCACCCGCTACGTCCCGGGCCTGTCGCTGCACGACCACGTGCGGGAGGAGGGGGCGCTGCGCGGCGACGACCTGTTGTGGTTCGCCGACTGTCTCGCCGAGGCGCTGACCGCGGTGCACCAGGTCGGCGTCCTGCACCGCGACATCAAGCCCTCGAACGTGATCATGGAGGGGCGCAGCCCCGTTCTCATCGACTTCGGTCTCGCCCGCGTCGCCGACGACCCGCGGCTGACGATGACGGGGTGGCTGCTGGGCACGCCCGGCTACCTGGCTCCGGAGATCCTGCACGGGGAGGACGCGACCGCCGCCAGCGACGTCCACGCCTGGGCCGCCACCGTCGCCTTCGCCGTGCGTCCCCTGGTCGAGCGCGCGCTGTCGCCCGACCCCGGGGAGCGCCCGACGCTGCCGGACCTGCGTGTGTGGCTGGCCCGCCTGTCGGGGAGGCGCGAGCCCGCCCCGGTGCCCGCGCCGGCCCCGGCCGGGGGGACCACCCCGATGCTGACCCTGCCCTACTCCGCGCAGGCCGAGGAGGGTCGGGTCGCGGCCACCGAGGTCGGCTCCGTGCCGGCCCCGGGGCGGACCCGCGTGCTGCCCGACGGCACCACCGAGGTCATCAGCGAGGAGTACGGCGGCTCGTCAGCCCAGGGCGCGCCCTGGGC
>JAJPEO010000014.1 GCA_021166815.1 Nocardioides sp. | reverse complement strand
CGTGGAGGGCGACGGTGACGAGTGGTGTGGCGGTGTCGAACGCGAGAAGCACGGTGCGAGGCTACTTGCCGCCGTGCCAGAACAGCTCGACACGCCTCGGATCGGGCCCGTCGGACGCGGCGTCACCGGCCACGGCGCGGTGGATCGAGACCTCCAGGCGCGACTGCGAGAGCACCTCGGCCAGCCCTGCGCCCCACTCGACGACCGTCACCGCCTCGTCCACGGACGTGTCGAGGTCGAGGTCGTCCAGCTCGTCGACCCCGCCCAGGCGGTAGGCGTCGACGTGGACCAGCGGTGGGTGGACGAGCGGCTCCCCCGCGACCAGCGACGGATGGACCCGCGCGATCACGAACGTGGGCGAGGTGACCTCGCCGCGCACCCGCAGGCCGTGGCCGATCCCCTGGGTCAGGGTCGTCTTCCCGGCCCCGAGCCCGCCGGTGAGCACGACGAGGTCGCCCGCGACCAGCGAGCGGCCCAGCCGCTCCCCCAGGTCGCGCATGGCGTCGGCGTCCGGCACCTCCCAGCTCGTGGGCAGGCTGCGGTGGAGCTCGACGTACGGGCTGGAGCGCCGCACCTCGACGAACTCGTGCCGCGTCCAGAACGCGATGGTCTCCGGCAGCTCCTCGCGCGCGAGCACGACCAGGCGCGAGCGGCCCGTCGCCGCCTCGACGGCCGCAGCCACCAGGGCGGCGGCCACACCGTGGCCCTGGGCCCGGGGGTGCACGCCGAACCGGCGCAGCACCAGGGCGTCGTCGTCGGCGTGCAGCAGCAGGCACCCGGCAGGGACGCCGTCGACGCAGGCCAGCAGCCCGCCGCGCTCGCGGAGCCCGCGGGCCACCGCGTCGACGTCGTCGCCGAGCGCGTCAGCGGGCGGGTCGAGCGGTCGCCGCGCCCCGAACGCCGCGGCCATGACCTCGTGGAACGCCGTCGCCGCCTCGGGCCCGACGTGGCGTACGTCGATGCTCACGCGGAGGGCACCTCGTTCGTGGGCTGCTCCGCGCGGTGGCGGGCCAGCGAGATCAGGTCGTCGAGCTCGGCGTTGACGTCGACGTGGCGCTCGAGGAGGACCATGTGACCGGCGCCCTCGCACTCCAGCAGGCTCGACCCGGGGATGCGGGCATGCAGCTTGCGGCTGTGGCCGATGGAGGTGATGCGGTCCTCGGTGCCGCCGATGACCGCCGTCGGGACGGTGCCGAGGGGGGCGAGGTGGTCGAACTTGTCGAGCGTCGCGAAGGCTGGGTAGAAGTCGGCGACCACGGCGAAGGGCGTGGCGTTGAGCATGCCGAAGACGAAGTCGACGTAGTGGTGCGGCACGTCGTCGCCGAAGGCGTAGCGGTCGGTGACGGCGTCGGCGATGTTGTGGCCCCAGGCCCGGGCCAGGTCGACGAGGCGGTGCCCCCGGTCCAGGGTGCGCACCGCGCGACCCATGAAGGCGCCGCCCAGGCCCAGCGGGAGCATCGGGAACAGGATGCGGCCGGGGTCGAGCCCGCCGGCGGTGGTCGCGATGAGCGAGGCGCCGACGACCTTCGCGCCGAACACCTCGGGGAACTGCTCGGCCATGGAGATGATGCTCATCCCGCCCATGGAGTGCCCGACGACCACGACCGGACCGGGCGCGGTGTGCTCGATGACACGGAGCAGGTCCTTGCCGAGCTGGTCGATGGTGGCGTTCTCCTCCGGGGAGAGCGCCGAGCGGCCGTGGCTGCGCTGGTCGTAGAAGGCCATGCGCACCTGGCCGCGGTAGGCGGCGCGCTGGAAGTGCCAGCAGTCGAGGTTGAGGGAGTAGCCGTGGACGAACACGACCGTGATGTCCTCGTCGGTGGCCGGCCTGCCGCCGAAGTCCTCGGGGTGGTCGACCTCGACGTGCAGGTCGACGCCGTCGTCGGCCACCACCCGCAGCGCCTGGCTGTGGACCGCGCCGAAGGCGACGTCCTCGCCGGCGCCCACCACGGCGGTGATCCGGTGGTGGACGGCGTCGCCCTTGCGGGTCTTGTCGGCCCTGCCGGTGACCCTGCGCGCGGGGCTCACGGGTGCTCCTCGTGGTCGGTGTCGGGCGGCGTGCCCCTGGGTCCCCGTTCGGTGTCGACGTGCCGGCGGCCCAGGCGGCCCCCGACGCGCGTGACGATCTCGTAGTTGATGGTTCCTGCGGCCGCGGCCCAGTCCTGCGCGGTCGTGCCGCCGTCGGCGCCGGAGCCGAAGAGGACCACGTCGTCGCCGGCCTCCGCGGGCACCTGCCCCAGGTCGACGACGAGCTGGTCCATGCAGATCGTGCCTCGCACGGGGCACTGTTGTCCCGCGATCGTGACGAACGCCCTGTTGCTGGCGCTGCGCGGCGCGCCGTCGGCGTAGCCCACGGGCACCAGGCCGACGGTCGTCGGCCCGGGCGCCACCCAGCGGTGGCCGTAGGAGACGCCGTCGCCAGCCTGGAGGTGCTTGACCATCGCGAGCTCGGCGCGCACGGTCATGGCCGGCACCAGGCCCAGGTCGGGGGTCCGTCCCGGCGCAGGGTCGAGCCCGTAGCTGGCAATCCCGCAGCGCACCAGGTCGAAGCGTGCGGACGGGCGCAGCACCGCAGCCGCGGAGTTGGCGAAGTGGCGCACCTCGGGGCGCAGCCCGGCCGCCTCGGCCAGCGCGAGGGCGTCGCGGAAGGCAGCCTCCTGGGCGTCGTTGGCCGGGTGGTCGGGGTCGTCGGCACAGGCCGGGTGGGTCCAGATGCCCGTGATCGTGAGCCGACCGTCCTGCTCGAGTCCGGCGGCTGCGGCGAAGAGGTCGGCCCAGGCGCTGCGCGGCGCGCCGCCGCGGGACAGGCCGGTGTCGACCTTGATCTGCACGCGCGGGCGGGTGCCGGCCTGCTCGCCGGCGCCCACGGCCTGGTCGAGCTCGGCCAGCGAGTACGCCGTCACGTCGACGTCGGCCGCCACGACCTCGGTGAGGTCGTCGCTCGGGGTGGTGAGCCAGCACAGCACCCGGCCGGTGTCACCGGCGGCGCGCACGGCGAGCGCCTCCTCGATCGTGGCGACGCCGAGCCAGTCGGCGCCGGCCTCGCGGGCGGCGCGGGCGGTCTCGGAGAGCCCGTGGCCGTAGCCGTCGGCCTTGACCACCGTCATCATCCGCACCGGCGTCGGCGCCGCGCCGTCGTTGACGACCTCGCTCAGCCGTCGCACGTTGTGGCGCAACGCTGCGACGTCGACGACGATCTCGGCACGGGTGGGTGCGGGACCGGTCATGCCCCGGATTGTCCCATCCCGGCGAGGAGATCACGCAGGAGGAGCGGGATTCCGCGTGCCACGTCGCCGGCCACCAGGGGCCCGGACGAGCCCATACGGGTGGCCGTGGCGCCGTGGACCCACGCGCCGACGGACGCTGCGTCGAGGGGGGCCAGGCCCGCGGCGAGCAGGGCCCCGACGAGGCCGGCGAGCACGTCTCCGGCTCCGGCCGTCGCCAGCCACGGCGTCCCGGTGGTGGAGACCCGTACCGGGCCTTCCGGGCCGGCCACGAGGGTGCGGCGGCCCTTGAGCAGCACCACGCAGTCGAAGCGGCGCGCGGCCTCACGGACGTGGCCCAGCGGGTCGGACTCGACCTCCTCGCGCTCGACGTCCAGCATCGCCGCGAGCTCGCCGGCGTGCGGGGTCAGCACGCACCCGGGGAGAGGCCCGTCCACGTGGGCGAGCGCGTCGGCGTCGACGACGAGCGGGACGTCGTCGGCACGCGCTGCCGACAGCATCTGTGCCGCGTCCTCCCCGCCTCCGGGCCCGACCACCCAGGCCTGGACCCGGCCCTGGCCGACCACCTCGGGGTGGGCGCTGCGCACGGGGGCGTCGGCGTGGCCGACGTAACGGACCATCCCGGCCAGGCCGCACGAGGCGCCGGCCACGGCCAGCAGCGCCGCCCCGGGGTAGGTCTGCGACCCGGCTCGTACGCCGACCACGCCGCGGGTGTACTTGTGGGCGGTCGGCGCGGGCACGGGGAGCAGGGCGGCGACGTCGGGCGGCTGGAGCGCCTCCACGACGGGCTCGGGGAGGTCGAGACCGATGTCGACGAGGTGGACCGCACCCGCGGCCCGGGCGGCGGGGTCGACCAGGAGGGCGACCTTGTGGGTGCCGAAGGTGACGGTGAGGTCGGCGGTGACGTGGGCGCCCGCGAGCCGGCCGGTGTCGACGTCGACACCGGCCGGCTCGCGGGCGCCCAC
>JAJPEO010000010.1 GCA_021166815.1 Nocardioides sp. | reverse complement strand
ACGCCGCATCGCCTGCACCCGGGACCGGTCACCTGCGTCGCGTCGGATGAAGTGGTCGAAGTTCTCGGCCTCCAGCGACGACACGGACGCCCAGGCGACGACGGCGTCGACCAGCCCCGGTGAGATCGTCGCGACCTTCTGCACCACGCCGCCGCCCATCGACCGGCCGAAGAGCGCGACGCGGGTGTCGTCCACCGGCACCTGCGAGGTGTCCCGCAGGGCCCCCACCGCCCCGATGACGTCCACGGCGTAGCCCAGCCGCACGTCGGTGCCGCCCGAGGCGTCCGGGTCCGAGCCGGCATGCCCTCGGTAGTCGACGTGCAGCGCGATCCACCCGCGGTCGGCGAGGAAGCCGCGCTCGCGGGTCATGCCCTGGCCGCTGGCGTAGTACGCCGGGTCGATGTAGCCGTGGGCCAGCACCACCGCGGGGAACGGCCCGTCGCCACGGGGCACGTTGAGCACGCCGCTGAGCCGCAGGCTGCGCCCGCCCCGCGTGCCCGGGCCTGTGCTGCGCACGCGCCAGGTGACGTCGTAGGAGGTGAAGGTCGCGGTCCGCTCACGCACCCGGCCCAGCCGCAGGCCGTCGCCCCGGTGGGTCTGGGCCGCGACGCCGGGGATCGAGACCGGGTCGGGGGCCCGCTCGGGCGGGCTCGGGGTCGCCGAAGGCGTGGTGTCCGACGGCGACGCGCTGCTCGGCGCCGGGCCGCTCGGTCCCGGCTCGCCGGGGGCGCTCGTACCCGAGCAGCCGGCCAGCACCAGGCACGCGGCGAGCAGCCGGGCCAGGGGGTACGCGCGCTGCGGCTGCATCGCTCCAGTGTGCCCCGTCGCGCGCGCCGGGCATGCGGAGAAGTGCCCGGTCGGCGTCGCTGCCATGCGGAGAAGTGCCCGGTCGGCGCGAATCGCCTGTGCGGCCGCGCCCCAGCGGGGAGAATCGCCCGGTGACCTCGCATCCGGCAGTCCTCGTCCGCGACCTCCACGTGCGCTTCGGCGACGTCGAGGCCGTGACGGGCGTCGACCTGAGCGCCGAGGCCGGCCAGGCCACCGCGCTGCTGGGGCGCAACGGCGCCGGCAAGTCGACCACCATGAAGGTGCTCGCAGGGGTCGTCCCGCCGACGGCAGGCGTCGTCACCGTCGCCGGCCACGACGCGGCCACCGACTCGCTCGCCGTCAAGCGCTCCGTGGGCTACTGCCCCGACGTCGGCGGCCTGGTCCCGCGCGCCACCCCCTGGGAGCACCTCCAGCTCACCGCGCGCCTGCGCCGGATGGACGGCTGGGAGGAGCGCGGCCACGACCTGCTGGAGCGCTTCGGCCTCGGCGACGTACAGCACCGCGTGGTCGGCGGCTTCAGCCACGGCATGAGCCGCCGCCTCAGCGTGGTGCTCGCCGCGCTCCACGAGCCCCGGGTGCTGCTGCTCGACGAGCCCTTCGACGGGGTTGACCCGATCGGCGTCGAGGCCACCCTCGACGTGGTCGCCGACGCCCGCGCGCGCGGCGCCTGCGTCCTGCTGTCCACCCACCTGCGCGAGCTCGCCCTGGAGGCGTGCAGCACCGCGATCGTGCTGCGCGGCGGCTCCCGCGTCGCGGCCATGCAGGCGGGCGAGCTCACCGGCGAGGCCTACCGTGCGCTCCTCGACTGACGGCGCCTGGGCCGACCCCACCAGGGCGTCGTGGGGCGACGCCGTACGGGACCTCGGGCACCTGCTCCGCTTCCGCGCCTCGACCGTACGCCGCCCCGTGGCGGCCGCGGCTGCCTCGCTCCTGCTGCTGGGGCTGACGCTCGCGTTCGCCGTGCTCCCCGGCCGCTCGCACGGGATCGGCGGTGGTGAGCTGCGCGACCAGCTCGCCGACCTGATCGACGAGGCGACGGCCCTGCTCGAGGGCAACCTCGGGGCCGCGATGGCCCTGTTCCTGGTGCTCGGGATCGGCGCCTCGATGGGCAGCGGGGGCGGGCGCGAGCTGCTGTCGCGCAGCGAGGTCACGATCCACCCGGTCAGCAGCCTGACCGAGCACCTGGGGTCCATGGTGCTGATGCCCCTGAACCTCGCCTGGCTGGTGCAGGTCTGGGGCCTGCTGGCCGCCACCGCGCTGGTCGTCCCCGACGACCGGCTGGCGGGCGCGCAGACGGTGGTGCTGCTGTGGATCGCCGCCGCGACGGCGTGGGCGCAGGTGGTCGGCTGGCTGATCGAGGGGGTGCGGCGTACCGCCCACGGGGTCGTCGTCGTGCGCGTCGCGACGGGCGTGGTCGGGGTGATGCTGGTGCTGCTGCACCTGACCGGTCTCCTCGCGCCGCTGGCGACCGCGCTGCCGACGACACGCCTGGCCGAGGCGATGGTCGGTCCCCGGTGGGGCGCGACGGCGTTGGTGCTGCTCCTCGTCGCCGCGGTCGGGGTGTGGGCCGGACGGGTGCCGGCCGCCTGGGCGCTGGGCCTCCCGCCCCGCGAGGAGCTGCGGGTGGACTCCGGCGTCCACGAGGCCCGCCAGGTGCCGGAGCCGCGTTGGCTCGACGCCGACGTGGCGCTCCTGCGGCGCCTGGACCGCGGCTCGGTGTGGCGCTCGGTCGGCATGCGGCGCGGCCTGGTCGTCCTGGGGGCCGGGCCGGGGCTGGTGGCGCTGGTGGCGGGCCTCACGTGGAGCTCGGTGATGATGCTGCCGGGGCTGGCGGCGAGCGGTGCGGCCCTGCTCTTCGGCGTCAACGCCTGGTGCCTGGACGGCAAGGGGATGGTGTGGCGCGAGACGCTGCCCGTGGCGCCCGCGAAGGTGTTCGACGCGCGGGTCCTGGTCGTCGCCGAGTGCCTGACGGCCGTCTCTGCCATCACCGTGCTGCTGGCGTTGCTGCGCAACGGGGTGCCGCCGCTCCAGGTGGGCCTGTCGATCGCGCTGTGCTGGCTGGTCGTCGTCGTGCAGGTGCTCGCGACCGCGATGTGGTGGTCGGTGCGCTCGCCGTACTCGGTGGACCTGACCTCGCCGCGGGCGACGCCCGCCCCGCACGCGGTGATGGCGAGCTATGCCGGCCGGCTGTCGCTGGTCACCACGCTGACCGGGCTGCTCTTCGCCTCGGCCGCCGCGCTGCCGGTGTGGTGGTTCCCGGTCGTGCTGGCCGTCGCGTTCCTGCTCAAGTCGGCCTTCAAGATGCGGCGCGCCCGCCGGCGGTGGCTGTCGGCGCCGGAGCGGGCGCGGCTCGCGCTGACCGTCGCGGCGGTCTGACCGCGTGACGGCCTTGGCGGCCTTGTCCCGTCACGGGCCCCGACGGATCATCGAGTCGTGGACGCACTCGTGGTGATGCAGGCCGTGCTGGTCGTGGCCGTGCTGGCGGGTCTCTGGGTGGTCGCCGACTGGCCGGCGCACCGTCGTCGCCTCGTGCGCCTCGGCGAGGTGCTCCACCTCCACGGACCCGTGCCCCCTCGGCCCGCGGGCCCTCCCATCGAGCAGATCGCGGCCGACCTGCGCCGGGTCCGGGCCCAGATCGACCACGCCCCGCCGGGGACGCCCGTGGCCCGCAGGCGCGGCTGGACGGAGGCGTACGACGACCTGCTCGTCACCGCCTGCCACGAGCTCGGCATCGAGCAGTCGATCCGCCAGGCCCACGAGGGCTCCGCCCGCGACCTCGAGCGCGAGCGGGTCGAGCGGTCGCTGCTGCGAGCCGGGCTCGCGTTCCGGGCCCGGAGCTG
>JAJPEO010000326.1 GCA_021166815.1 Nocardioides sp. | reverse complement strand
CACCTCACGCGGCGTTGCCTCCCGTCTCGGCCTGCGCTACCTCGACACCGGTGCGATGTTCCGCGCGATGACGTGGTGGCTGCTCGAGCAGGGCGTGGACATCCACGACGCCGACCGCGTCTCCGCGCTGGTCGACCGCCCCCGCATCGAGTCCGGGACCGACCCGTTCGACCCCTTCGTCACCGTCGACGGACGCGACGTGTCCGCCGAGATCCGCACCGACGAGGTCACTGCGGCCGTCAGCCCGGTGAGTGCCGTACCGGCTGTGCGTGCCCGGCTGCTGGACCTGCAGCGCGAGGTGATCGGCGAGGGCGGCATCGTCGTGGAGGGCCGCGACATCGGCTCGGTCGTCTGGCCCCAGGCCCAAGTGAAGGTCTACCTGAGCGCCGACCCCGCGGCCCGCGCCGCCCGGCGTGCGGCGGAGCAGGGCGGCGCCGACCTCGCCGGCACCGAACGCTCCCTGCTCGAGCGCGACCGCATCGACTCCGGCCGGGCGACTGCGCCCCTGACGATGCCTGACGGCGCGGTGCACATCGACACCACGGACCACACCCTCGACGAGGTGATCGGGCTGATCGTCGAGCTCGTGCCCGAGGACAGTCGTGACTGACCGGGTGCTGCCCGCGAGCAGCGACCAGCACCCCAGCCGGTTCCTGCTCCATCCCTTCCGGCCGCTGGCTCGTGGCCTGATGCGACGACGCTGGGCGATCCACACCCACCAGGCGGCGAACGTCCCGGGGGAGGGGCCGGTCATCATCGCCGCCAACCACATCGGCCTGATCGACGGTCCCCTCATGGCGATCTTCGCGCCCCGCCCCGTGCACGCCCTGACCAAGCACGAGATGTTCGAGGGTCGCCTGGGCGGCTTCCTCAGGGCATCGGGCCAGATCCCGCTCGACCGGTTCGCCTCGGACCCGGGGGCGGTCAAGACCTGCCTGCGGGTGCTGCGCGACGGGGGAGCGACGGGCATCTTCCCCGAGGGCACCCGCGGCGACGGGTCGCTCGAGAGGTTCCACCCAGGCGCGGCGTACCTCGCCATGGTCAGCGGTGCCCCCGTGGTGCCACTGACCCTGCTCGGCACGAGGGACCCGGGGGGCGACACCGGGTCGGTGCCGGGGCGCGGCGCCCGGTTCGACCTGGTCTTCGGGTCCGCGTGGAGCGTGGACCCGGTCGCATGGCCCCGCACCCGGGAACAGGTACGGGCCACCTCGACGTTGCTGCAGCAGCACATGCGCGCCGAACTGGAGCGCGCCCTGGCCCTGACGGGCCGGACCCTGCCGGGACCACTGCCCGCAGGGCAATCGGAGGACGAGACCCGCGAGGGCTCGCCGACCAAGGAGCATCATGAGTGACACCGATCCCGCCGTGACGCGCGAGAACGCCGACGAGCAGTCCGGCCCCGCGCCCGTCCTGGCGGTCGTGGGTCGGCCCAACGTCGGCAAGTCGACGCTGGTCAACCGGATCATCGGCCGGCGCGAGGCGGTCGTCGAGGACCGGCCCGGGGTCACCCGCGACCGGGTCTCGTACGACGCTCACTGGAACGGTCGCGCCTTCACGGTCGTGGACACCGGTGGCTGGGACCCCGACGCCCGTGGACTGGCCGAGCGCATCGCTGCCCAGGCCGAGGTCGCGGTGTCTCTCGCCGACGCGGTGCTCTTCGTCGTGGACGCGACCGTCGGCATCACCGACGCTGACGAGGCGGTCGTGAGGATCCTTCGCAAGTCGGGGAAGCCGGTCGTCCTGGCGGCCAACAAGGTCGACGACATGCGCACCGAGGCCGAGGCCTACGGACTGTGGAACCTCGGGCTCGGCGAGCCCTTCCCGGTGTCCGCGCTCCACGGGCGTGGCTCAGGCGAGATGCTGGACGCGATCCTCGAGGCGCTCCCCGAGACGCCCGAGGTGGAGTTCGGCGAGGTCGGTGGCCCGCGACGGATCGCGATCGTGGGCAAGCCCAACGTGGGCAAGTCTTCGCTGCTCAACCGGCTGGCGGGGGAGGAGCGCGTCGTCGTCGACAACGCGGCGGGCACCACCGTGGACCCGGTCGACGAGCTGGTGGAGCTGGGCGGCCGCACCTGGCGGTTCATCGACACCGCCGGCATCCGCAAGCGCGTCAACCAGGCGTCGGGACACGAGTACTACGCGTCCCTGCGGACCTCGACGGCCATCGACCGTGCCGAGGTCGCGGTCCTGGTGCTCGACGCCGAGCAGTCGGTCTCGGAGCAGGACATGCGCATCATCCAGACCGTGCGCGACGCCGGTCGCGCGATGGTCATCGCCTTCAACAAGTGGGACCTGGTCGACGAGGAGCGCCGCCACTACCTCGAGCGCGAGATCGAGCGCGACCTCGTCCAGGTGCGCTGGGCACCGCGCATCAACATCACCGCACGGACGGGGTGGCACGTGGACCGGCTCGTGCCGGCCCTGGACAAGGCGTTGGAGGGCTGGGAGACCCGCGTCGGCACGGGAGCCCTCAACACGTTCCTCGGCCGGCTCGTGGCCGAGCACCCGCACCCGGTGCGTGGCGGCAAGCAGCCGAAGATCCTGTTCGCCACCCAGCCGAGCATCGCGCCGCCCACGTTCGTGCTGTTCACCAGCGGCAAGCTCGACGCCTCGTACGAGCGATTCGTCGAGCGCCGGCTGCGCGAGGAGTTCGGGTTCGTCGGGACCCCCATCGTGATCCAGCAGAAGCCCCGGGAGAAGCGCAAGCGCTGAGTCCGGGACAGCGGGCGACCGGGCGCCTGCGGACACGCCGGGCTCCGAGGAGGGGCGGATTCCCGCTCCCCGAGGTGGCTGCGGTAGTGTTCCGACTGCTTCCGCGGCACATCGCGCGGGAGCCTCGGGCTGTGGCGCAGCTTGGTAGCGCACTTGACTGGGGGTCAAGGGGTCGCAGGTTCAAATCCTGTCAGCCCGACCGAAGAACCGCCTCTGACTTGCGGAAACGTGGGCCAGAGGCGGTTTCGGTTTTGACGTGGATCCTCGGAATGGTCGTTTACTGGTCGTAAACGATTTCGCGGCCTACGAATCCGAGCTCGCGTCGTCGCCCTCAGCCAGCCGCTCGAGGAGGTCGGAGAGGTCGGCCGAAACCGGCGGCTTGGCAATGTAGTGGTCTCGGGTGACCTGGCTCGAGGAGTGGCCGAGTTGGCGCGAAGCGAGCTCGGACGTCGCTGACTCGGAGATCAGTGTCGCCACCGTCTTGCGGAACGTGTGCGGGGTGACCCATTCGTAACCGGTGTCCTTGCGGATCTGCCGCCACCTCCGCTCGATGTTGACGACCTGATGCCACGTGCCGTTGCGGGTCGCGAAAACTGCGTCGTTCTCATTGGGAGTCGCGAACTCCCGGCGCACCCGGAGCAACTCGGCCGCGAACCGGGGGAGAACCACGGTTCGCCGGCTGGTGTCGGTCTTCGGTGTGGCCTTCCTGTAGGTGCCTTTCCCTGTCTCGGTCTTGATCGTGCCTGACACCGTGAGGGTCGGCAGATCTCCCTCGAGATCCAGGTCACTCCAGCGCAAGGCGAGGATCTCGCCAATGCGGCACCCGGTGGCGAGCATCAGGTCGATGATGTCGGCCATGTCACCGGTGGCTCTGGGTCCGGGCCGGTCCGCGTTGACCCACCGGCGTACGGCTGCGCGGATCTCAATCAAGTCCTCGATCCGCAGGGCCTTGGTCTCCTGCTTGGGTCGGTGAACCCGGGTTGTCCTGCGGGCCGGATTCGTCGGGATCGCGTCGTGTCTGACCGCGAGGTCGAGCATGGCTCCGAGGACGACCTTGGCCTTGCGTTGCCGGTTCACGCTCTGATCGCGCAACCGCAGCAGGAGCCGGTCCAGGCGGCCAGTGGTGGCCTCGCGGAGCTTCAGCCCACCGACGCTGGGCAGCACCAGGTTGTCCAGCACCCGGCGGTACTCGTTGATCGTGGTCTGCTCGATCCGTCCTTCGGCCTCGAGGCCAGTGATCCAGAGGTTGGCGAGATCCATCAGCCGGGTCTCCGCGGTGATGAGCTCACCCGCTGGCGCGGTGCGCGTGCCAAGCACGTCTCGAAGCGCTCGCTCCGCAGCTGCCTTGCTCGGACCAGTCGCAGTCACGCGACGAGTGTTGCCGTCGTGGTCGCGGAACCGGGTCAGTGCGCGGTAGTTGCCGTTGCGGATCTTCTCGGTGGTGATGGTCCCCCATGTG
>JAJPEO010000311.1 GCA_021166815.1 Nocardioides sp. | reverse complement strand
CGTCGAGCCCACCACCGAGGTCTACGAGGGCATGATCGTCGGCGAGAACTCGCGCGCCGACGACATGGACGTCAACATCACCAAGGAGAAGCAGCAGACCAACATCCGCTCCGCCACCTCCGACAACTTCGAGAAGCTGATCCCGCCGAAGAAGCTGTCGCTGGAGCAGTGCCTGGAGTTCTGCCGCGAGGACGAGTGCGTCGAGGTCACCCCCGACACCGTCCGCATCCGCAAGGTCGAGCTCGACGCCAACGTGCGCGCCAAGGCCGCCTCGCGGGCGCGCAAGGCCAACAAGTAGGCCCTGCCGCACCTCACGCGCCTGAGCGGTGAGTGAGCCACAATACCCGCGCGGGAAATGTGGCTCACTCACCGCTCAGGCGGTCTCACCGCTCTTGCGGTCTCAGGTGGCAGCGGCTGCCTGATCGTCCGCGTCCACCGAGCGCAGAACCACGTTGAAGCGTCGCTGCTGGGCGGTGACCACGACGTCGGTGGACTGGGCGGTGCCGGTACGCGGATCGAGCGCGGTGAGGACGTACCGTCCCAGCGGCGGCATCGCCAGCTCGTAGTGGCCCTCGTCGTCGGTGCGCGTCGCGCCCACGGACTCGCCCGTGGCACCGGTGAGCACGACCAGCGCGTCGTCGACCGGCCAGCCGTCGCGCGAGACGACCCCGGCGACGGTGAGTCGCTCCTCGATGCACAGGACGGGCACCATGTCGGGCGCGAGCGCCCGCAGCTCCGAGCGCGCGGCCCAGCCCTCGGAGGCGTAGACGACGAGGTACTCGCCGGCGCCGGGCAGCACCACGGACCAGCGGCCGTCGTTGTCGGCACGCGCCCAGTCGGCCTGCCGACCGTTGCGCTGGAGGACGGAGACCACGGCGAGCCTGGCGGGGCGTCCGTCGGGGGTCTCCACACGGCCTCGTACGACGACCTCCGCGCCCGCGCCGCGGCGTACGGCGTCGGCCGTGGGCGTGGGCACCGCACGGGCGTCCTCGGGCAGCGGCACCAGGACGGGCGCGGCCCGGGGCGGAAGGAGCAGGCCGACCCCGGCGCCGAGGAACGCAGCGCCAGCAGCCAGCCAGCTCGTGGCGTGGATCGCCGCCTCGGAGGGGAAGCCGGTGCCGGCCATGGTGCCCGCCGCGAGCACGGCGGCGACGGTGGCCGAGGAGGTGGAGGTGCCGATGGAGCGGACGACGGTGTTGAGACCGTTGGCCGACGCGGTCTCGGTGATGGGCACCGACTGCATGATCAGCACCGGCATGGCGGCGAAGCTCACCGCGACGCCGAGCGAGACGACCGTGACCGCGAGCAGGAGCTGGAGGACGGAGGAGTCGAACAGCACGCGCAGGACGTAGCCGACGCCGATGACCGACAGCCCGGAGACCAGCGTGATGCGCGCGCCGAAGCGACGGGTGATCATCGCCGAGACCGGCGACATGAAGATCATCAGGATGCCGCCAGGCAGCATGGCCAGGCCTGCCTCGGTCACGCTGAGGCCGAAGCCGGTGCCGCTCTCGACGGGGAACTGCAGCTGCTGGATCGCGACCAGCAGGTTGGCGAACATCGCGAAGCCCGCCAGCAGCGAGGCGATGTTGGTGAGCAGCACGGGGCGGTGCACGGAGGTGCGCAGGTCGACCAGCGGCTCGCCCGTACGCAGCTCCCACGGAGCCCAGAGCCCGAAGAACAGGGCTGCAAGCAGGAAGGACAGCAGCGTCCACTGCGAGGTCCAGCCCCAGTCGCCGCCCTTGGAGATGCCGAGCAGCAGGGACGTGAGCGCGGCCGACATCAAGATCGCGCCGAGCCAGTCGAAACGGCCCGGGGTACGCACCGTCGACTCCGGCACGACGACGAGCACGAGCACGAGCATGAGGACGGCCATCGCGACGCTGCCCCAGAAGACCGACTGCCAGCCGAAGTGCTCGTACATCACCCCGGACAGCGGCAGGCCCACCGCCCCGCCGATGCCGAGCGTGGCGCTCATCAGGGCGACGGCGGCGCCGATGCGCTCGGGCGGCAGCTCGTCGCGCATCGTGGAGATGCCGATGGGGATCAGCGCCGGCGCGAAGCCCTGGAGCGCGCGGGCCACGATCAGCACGGTCAGCGAGTCGCTGACGACGCCGAGGAGCGAGCCGACCAGGAGCACGACCAACGAGACGACGATCATCCGCCGCTTGCCCCACATGTCGGCCAGGCGCGAGAGGATCGGTGTCGCCACCGCGCTGGTCAGGAGGGTGACGGTCACCAGCCAGGACGCGTTGTCGGCGCTCGTGTCGAGCAGCTCCGGGAAGTCCGGCAGCAGCGGCACGACCAGCGTCTGCATGAGCGACACGGCGGTGCCGCACAGGGCCAGCACCAGCACGATCGCTCCCGCCCGGCGCTCGCGGGGCTCCGGACGGTCGACCTGCGGGGCTGCCGCTGGAGCAGACGTCATGCGTGTGTCGTCCGAGGTGCCATGGAGCCGACCCTAGCCGCTCCCGGCGCGACGGCTTCTCGCGAGCGACTGCCCCGCAGGGGCCCACTCCGTACGCTGTCCCCATGCGCCTGCTGCTCAACATCATCTGGCTCGTCTTCGGCGGGCTGTGGCTGGCCCTGGGCTACCTGCTGTTCGGGTTGCTGGCCTGCGTCTTCATCGTCACGATCCCGTTCGGCATCGCGTCGTTCCGGATGGCGAGCTTCGCGCTGTGGCCGTTCGGGCGCACGGTGGTTCAGAAGCCGGGCGCGGGCGCCGGCTCGGCGATCGGCAATGTGATCTGGTTCGTGGTCGCGGGCCTGTGGCTGGCGATCGCCCACGTCACGACGGCGATCGCGCAGGCCGTCACGATCATCGGCATCCCGCTGGCGATCGCGAACCTCAAGATGATCCCGGTGACGGTCTTCCCCATGGGCAAGGACATCGTCTCCGTCGACGACCCGCGCGCGGTGGGCGGCACATCCGTACGGGTCTGACCCGACCGGCCCCGGCCCGTGGCGCGTCGGGCATGATCACCCCATGGATCGGATCATGCCCGGAGTGATGGGACGCGAGGGCCGCTACGCCCTTCCGGAGCAGCAGGGGCCGCGCGCCGCGGACTTCGTGCTGGCGGGCCAGCCCCTCCCCCTCACCGGGACGCTGCGGCTCTACACCTGCGGCATCACGCCGTACGACGTCACCCACCTCGGCCACGCCGCGACCTTCGTGTGGAGCGACCTGCTGGTCTCGCTCGCGCGGCGCCTGGAGGTCAAGACCGTCAGCAGCCGCAACGTGACCGACGTCGACGACGTCCTGACCGCGGCAGCCGCCCGCACGGCGCAGCACTACGACGAGCTGGCCGCGATGCAGGAGTTCCAGTTCGAGCGCGACATGCGCGAGCTCTCGGTGGCTCGTCCCGACCTCACGCCGAAGGCGCACGCCCACATCACCCAGGTCGTGCAGCTCACCGACGCCCTGCTCCGCGTGGGTGCGGCGTACGTCGTCGACGGCACGGTCTTCTTCCGTGCACCCGCCGACCTCGATCGCCACGGTCTCGACGAGCAGCAGGCGATGGCGGCCTTCGCGGAGTTCGGCGACGTGGCCGAGGACGGCCGCGAGGACGTCTGGGACGTGCCGCTGTGGAAGCCGTCGGGCGACGCCGACCCGGCCTGGCCGAGCCCGTGGGGCTGGGGCCGTCCGGCGTGGCACGTGGAGTGCTCGGCGATGGCGGCGACGGTCTTCGGGGCGTCGGTCGACGTGCTCGCCGGCGGCGCCGACCTGGCGTTCCCCCACCACGCCTACCAGGCGGCGATCCTCGAGGCCGCGACCGGGACGCGACCGTTCGCGCGCCGCCAGCTCCACGTCGGCACGGTGCTCGTCGACGGCGCCAAGATGGCCAAGTCGACCGGCAACCTCGTGCTCCTCCGCGACCTGCTGGCCGACCACGAGGGCGCGGCGATCCGGTTGATGCTGCTGAACCGCCGCTGGGCCGACGCGTGGGACTACACGCCGGACGCGCTGGCCGAGGCGACCGACCTGCTCACCCGGCTGCGGGCCGCCGCGGCCGGGTCCGGCGGCGACGCCGACCGCGTGCACGCCGCGCTCCTGGCCGACCTCGACGTGCCGACTGCGCTGGCCGTGGCCCTGGACGAGGGTGGCGAGGCGGCGCGTACGGCCCTGTCGGTGCTCAAGCTCTGACGCGGTCGGGAGACGTGCCCGGTCAGCGGTCGAGGAAGGCCCGGATCAGGCCGCTGGCCTCCTCGCCCGACACGAGGCTGGAGATGGTGCGGGCCTCCTCCTCGCCCACGGCGACGCGGTCGAGCTCCCAACCCTGGCGCAGCAGGCGGCGGGCGTGCCCCAGGGCCGTGGCGGCCCCGCCGGCCCAGCGCTCGGCGATCGCCCGCGCGCCCGCGGCCGCGTCGTCGGAGACCTGGGTGACCAGGCCCTGCTCACGCGCGTCGTCGGCCGAGAGCACGGACCCGGTGAGCGCGAAGGCGAGGGCGCGCTGCTGGCCCATCGCCCGCGGCAGCAGGTAGGACGCACCGCAGTCGGGGGTCAGCCCGATGCCGGGATAGGCGAACACGAACTTGGTGCCGGGATCGGCCACCACCACGTCGGCGGCGAGCGTCACGGCGAGCCCGGCTCCGGCGACGGCGCCGTGCACGGCGGCCACGACCGGCTTGGCCAGGCCGGCCAGGGCTCGTACGGCCGCGTCGCCCTCGCGCGCGAGCTCGAGGAGGTAGGCCTCGGGCTCGTCGGCGGCGACGAAGGAGCCGACGTCGCCCCCGGCGCAGAACCGCTTGCCGGCCCCGGTGAGGAGCACGGCCCGTACGGCCTCGTCGGCGCCTGCGCGCTCCGCGGCCTCGCGCAGGGCCGTGGCCAGCGGGAGGTCCAGCGTGTTGGCGGCCTCGGGGCGGTTCAGTCGGATGTGGGCGACACCGTCGGTGACGTCGAGGGTGACCGGGGCCGTCACGGAATCCATGAAGGTGCGCTCCTGGAGTTGTCAGAGGGCGGCGAGACCGCCGCAGGCGGGGCTGCCAACTCTACGCAGCCGGCGGGGTGGCGGGGTCGCCGCGCACACGGCTCGGACACTGGCGGTCACGATGCGTTGAGGCCACACTGAGGCACCCCGAGCCGTGGAGGTCATCGATGGACGACTACCAGCAGTACGACGCCCTCGGCCTCGCCGAGGCCATCGCCCAGGGCCGCGTGAGCGCGGACGACGTGCTCGCGGCCGCGAAGGCACGGGCGGCCCAGGTGAACCACCGGCTCAACGCCATCGTCGTCGACGTCTCCCCGCCGGTGCGCCGCGAGTCCGAGGGACCGTTCGCCGGGGTGCCGTTCCTGCTCAAGGACCTCGGGCAGGGGTTGGCCGGCTGGCCGATGAGCTGGGGGTCCCGGGCGTGGTCGCGCACGCCCGTGGCCGAGAACGACGCCGTCGTGGACCGATGGCTGGACGCGGGCCTGGTGGTGTTCGGCAAGACCAACACCCCTGAGTTCGGCGCCAAGGGCGTCACCGAGCCCCACCTGTTCGGGGCGGCCCGCAACCCCTGGAACCTCGACCACACCCCCGGCGGCTCCTCGGGCGGCTCGGCCGCGGCTGTCGCCGCCGGCATCGTGCCGTGCGCGGGGGCCAACGACGGCGGCGGCTCGATCCGAATCCCCGCCTCCGCGTGTGGGCTGTTCGGCCTGAAGGCCTCGCGCGGCCTGGTCCCGGCGGGACCCGCCGCTGGCGAGATGATGCTCGGATCGGCGATCAACGGCGTGGTGTCCCGGTCGGTGCGTGACACCGCGGCGATGCTCGACGTGCTGGCGGGCGACACCGACGTCTCGCCCTATCGCGGCGCCCCGGCGACGCCCCTGCTCGACGAGGTCGCGCAGGAGCCGGGCCGGCTGCGGATCGCGGTCTCCACGCAGTCCTCGATCAACCCGTCCCCGCATCCCGAGGCGATCGCCGCCGCGCGAACCACGGCCGACCTGCTGCGCAGCCTGGGCCACGAGGTGGTCGAGCTGGACCGGATGCCCTTCGACGACGCCGCGCTCGCGCGCGACTTCCTCACGACCTGGTTCGCGTGGTGTGCCTGGCAGGTCGACGACGCCCGGCGCCGCGCGGGGGCGAAGGACGCCGACTTCGAGCCCGACACCCTGGTCATGGCTGCTCTGGGCCGGGCGACGAAGCCGGTCGACCTCGTGGCCGCGATCGAGGCACGCCACGGCCACACCCGGTCGCTGGCCGCGTTCCACGCCGAGTTCGACCTGCTGCTCACGCCGACGACGGCGACCCCTCCCCCGCGCATCGGCGCGTTCGACCAGCCACCGGGCGTGGTCAAGGCCCAGAAGGCGCTCATCAAGGCGCGCTCGGCCGGAGCGCTGCGCTTCACCCCGATCGTCGAGCAGATGATCAGCCAGAACCTCGGCTGGGTGCCGTACACCCAGCTGGCCAACCTGACCGGCCGCCCGGCCATGACCGTGCCGCTGCACTGGACCCCCGACGGCCTGCCGATCGGGTCGCAGTTCGTCGGGCGCCTCGGCAGCGAGCCCGTGCTCATCCGGCTCGCCGCGCAGCTCGAGGCCGCGCAGTCGTGGGCCGACAAGCGCCCGGCGTTGTAGGTCGCGTACGGGCTCAGCCGACGTCGCGGTGGCGGAACCCCACGAACCCGACCAGCACGAGCACGAGCGAGACAGCTCCCACCACCGACAGCTGCGTCCAGTCAGGCGCGCTGGTGACCACCGGGACGTGGTGGAACGGGCTCACCCCGAGCTGGGCGTCGGACAGCTTGAAGGTCGGACCGAGCAGGGTGATGCCGAACGTCCCCACGATGCCGAGCCACGACACCGCGCGGATGCGGGGCACCGCCCCGACCGTGAGGACGGCGAGGGCCACCAGGGCCCACACGGCGGGGATGGTGGCGACGGCCTGCCGGACGACGTCTCCGAACGCGACGGTGTCCACGCGGCGCGAGGAGACCGCGCCCAGGGCGGTGCCGGCGACGAGCATGGCGAGGGCGGTCGCCCCGAGGGCGAGCAGGACGTTGCTGGCGAAGTAGGTGGACCGGCGCAGCGAACCCGCCAGCAGCGGGGCGACGCGGTGCTCGAGCTCCTCGACGTGCACGCGCAGCACGATCTGGACACCCATGACCGCGGCGATGATCCCTATCAGCTGCAGGATCGTGACCAGGAACCGGAAGACCAGCAGGTCGGGGTCGAGGATCCCCGCGGCCAGCACCTGGGCCATCACCGGGTTCTCGCGGATCACGTCGCCCACCGACGAGGACAGCGTTCCCTCCAGCGCGCCGAGCAGCCCGAGAGCGGCGAGCCACCCGAGGAGGGGGCCGCGGTGCAGGCGCAGCGCGAGCCCCGGGATCGTGGCGGAGAGGCGCCCGGCCTCGGGTCCGGAGCTGCTCGCGACGAGCCCCTGGCCGAAGTCGCGCCGGGCCTGCAGCCAGAACGCCACCAGCACGAGCACCGCCGCGACGGCCACCGCGAGCAGCAGCGGGCGTACGTCGTTCTCCGTCGCCGGCGCGGCCCGCTCGAACCACCCGAACGGCGTCAGCCAGGTGAGCCAGTCCGCCGCGCCGCTGCTGTCGACGTAGCCGCGCAGGACGTAGAGACCGCCGATGACCGCGATGGCGAGGCTGCTCGCGACCCGCGCGTCGGACCCGACCTGCGAGGTCACCGCGGCGACGCCGGCGAAGACCAGGGCGGAGGAGGTGAAGCTGGCCGCCAGGACGAAGGTCGCCTCCGCGCCGCCGCCCACGGCCACGGTGAGCAGCCAGCACACCAGGCCCAGCATGATCGAGGCGGCGGTCGCGACACCGAGCGCAACGGCGAGCCGGGTGCCGCGTGCCATCACTCCGGAGGCGAGGAGCTCGGCCTGTCCGGAGTCCTCGTTGGCGCGACTGTTGCGCACCACGATCAGCACGCCCATCAGCCCGGCGAAGAACGTGCCGAGCTGGCCGGCACGCCAGGTGTTGAAGCCGTCGGTCGACATGAGGTCGCGGGCCGGGCCGAACACCAGGGACAGTGCGGGGTTGGCGCCCAGCGCCGTGGCGAAGGCCTGGCGGTCGGCAGGGTCGGGGAACGCAGCGTCGTAGCCCAGGATCGAGGTCACCGACAGCATCGAGAGCAGCATCACCCAGGGCGCGACCCGGCGGGCGTCGTGGTGCATCGTGGCCCGCAGCAACGGGCCCAGGCCGGTCAGGGCGCTCACTGGTCCTCGCCGTAGTGGCGCAGGAAGAGCTCCTCCAGCGAGGCCGGCGAGACGGTGAGGGCGGACATGCCGTACGGCACGAGCGCGGCCATCGCGGCGTTGACCATGGCGGGCGCGACGGTGGCCGTCAGGCGCCCGTGCGAGTCGAGGTGCACGTCGTCGAGCGCGGCCAGGGCCGTCACGTCGTCGGGGACGCGCTCGAGGGTCGCGCGGATGGTGACGTGCATCTGTCCGCGGAGGTCGTCGAGGGCCCCGGTCTGCACGACGACGCCCTGCCGGATGATGCTGACGCGGTCGGCGAGCGCCTCGACCTCGCTCATGATGTGGCTGGACAGCAGGACCGTGCGCCCGCGCTGCTTCTCCTCGAGGATGACGTCCTGGAAGACCGCCTCCATGAGCGGGTCGAGCCCGGAGGTGGGCTCGTCGAGGATCAGCAGCTCGACGTCGGAGGCGAGGGCGGCGACGATGGCGACCTTCTGCCGGTTGCCCTTGGAGTACTGGCGCCCGCGCTTGGTGGTCTCGAGCTCGAAGCGCTCGACGAGGTCCTTGCGCCGCGCGGGGTCCAAGCCGCCGCGCAGGTGACCCAGCAGGTCGATCGCCTCGCCGCCGGACATCGTCGGCCAGAGCGCGACGTCGCCGGGGACGTACGCCAGGCGCCGGTGCAGCTCGACGACGTCCTTCCAGGGGTCTCCCCCGAGGAGCTCCACCCGGCCGCCGTCGGCGCGCAGCAGCCCGAGCAGCACCCGGATGGTGGTGGACTTGCCCGATCCGTTGGGGCCGAGGAAGCCGTGCACCTCGCCGGGCGCCACCTCGAGGTCGAGGCCGTCCAGGGCGGTGAAGCGGCCGAACCTCTTGACGAGGCCCTCGATGCTGATGGCAGGACCTGCGGTCGTCATGACCGCACGCTACCGCCGCGACGGCGGGGATGGTCAGGGCATCCGGCCCAGGCGCCGGCTCTCGGCGGTGAGGAGCTGGGCGAGCCGGGGCACGTCGGAGTGGATGCGGGCGGTGGGCCCCATCAGCGACAGCGAGGCGACCGCGATGCCGCCGATGTTGCGGATCGCCACCGCGACGGTCGACACGTCGTTGAACGACTCGCTCTCGGAGGTGGCGTAGCCGTGGCGCCGCGCGAAGGCCAGCTCACGGTCCCAGTCGGCCTCCGAGCGGACGGTGCGGCTCACCCGCGGCGGGAAGCCCGCCGCCCGTCGGGCCCGGTCGAGCGTGGGGTTGAAGGCCGCGATGACCTTGCCCGAGCTCGTGACGTGGGCGGGCAGTCGGCGTCCGGTGCGCCCGAGCGTGTCCTCCAGGTCCGGGGTGGTGAACCGCTCGAGGAACACCACGTCGGGGCCTTCCGGCACCGCGAAGTTGACCGCCAGCCCGGTCGTCTCCGAGAGGTAGCGCAGGCTCGGCAGCGCCTGGTGGCGCAGCCGGTTGCGGTCCTGGGCGAGCTGGCCCAGCTCGTAGACGTGGATGCCGAGGCGGTACTTGCCGGTGGAGGGCACCTGCTCGGTGAAGCCGCGGGCGGTGAGCACCGTCAGCATCCGGTGGGCGGTGCTCTTGGCGATGTCGAGCCGCCGGGCCACGTCGCTCACCCCGAGCTGGGTGTCGGTGGCGAAGCACTCGAGCACGTCGAGGGCGATGTTGACCGAGCGCAGCGCGTCGGTGCGGTGCGTGGTCGAGCGACGCGGGGTGCTCTGCACCCACAGGTCGTCGTCGGACTCCACGCCCCCCACCCCCTCGACGTTCTCCTCGATGCCGGCCCCGCCCTCCGAGGCTAGCGTCGAGGAGGTCATCGGGCGAGGAAGTCGACGAGGAGCTTGTTGAACTCGGCCGTCTTCTCGATCTGGGTCCAGTGCCCGCACTGCCCGAACACGTGCAGCTGCGCGTCGGGGATCAGCTCGAGCATGCGCAGCGACGTCGCCAGCGGGATCACCTGGTCGTCCCGGCCGTGGACGAGGAGAGTCGGCGTACGGACCCCTCGGATCTCGTCGTCGGGGCTGGCCATCACGTCGACCCACCGCTGCCGTGGAGCCGGGAACATCGCGGCGAAGCGCTGGTCGGCGCCGCCCTCGATGGAGGCCTCGTAGCGCAGCTGGGCGAGCTCCTCGGTGAGCAGCGACCGGTCCCACGCGAAGGTGTCCATCACGGCGCGCATCTCCTCGACGCTCGCGCGGTAGCCCCAGACGCGGTCCAGGCCCTCGGTGATCTCGAACGGCACCCCGACCGAGCCCATCAGCACCAGGCGGCGCACCCGCTCGGGGTGCTCGATGGCCAGGCGCAGCGAGAGGGCTCCGCCGAAGGAGTTGCCGACCAGGTCCACCTGGTCCAGGCCCAGCTCGTCGAGGAGCGCGACGGCATGGTCGACCCACGACGCCATGGAGTACACGTGGTCCTCCGGCGGCACGGTGCGGCCGAACCCGATCAGGTCCGGGGCGACGACCCGGTGCCCCGCGGCGACCAGGTCGGGGATGGTCAGGCGCCAGTTGGCCAGCGCGCTGACGCCGGGCCCCGAGCCGTGCAGGAGGAGAACGGCCGGGCCAGCCCCCTCGTCCACCACGGAGGTGTCGAGGGAGCCGACCCTGATCATCGACTGCATGGGAGGGTCAGCCGACATTCTCGTACGCCGCGTCGCGGATCTCGCCGACGGTGCCACCGGCGACCTTGTCGCTCATGTCGAGGTCGGCGGGCACCAGGTCGGCTCTGGAGAGCACCTCGACCAGTGTCGCCCACACCTCGGGGGTGGTGTCGGCGATGCGCGCGTCAGGGGTGTCGGGCTTCATGACCTCGAGGGCGTCGTCGAAGAGGCGCTGGGCGGCCTCCTCGTTCTCGCAGGCCGACGGCACCGCGCCGCAGATCAGCTCGAAGGTGCCCTCGGGGTCGTTGATCGTGTCGGTCTCGGCCTGGATCCAGGCGGTGGTGACGGCCTCGGCCTGCTCCTTGCCCTCGTCGGTGTCGAGGAACTCCTGCGTGGTGGTCATGCAGGTGCCGGGGATGACCGAGTACTTCTCGGGGGTGATGTCGGTGAACTCGATGCCCTCGGCGCCGAAGGCCACGAAGTCGGGGTAGGACGACGCGTAGGCCTGGACCTTGCCGTTCTTGATCGCCGAGAGCGACTGCGGGCCGGAGCCGCCGATGGGCAGCGTGGTGACCTTGTCGGTCAGGCCGGCCTCGTCGAGGGCGGCCTTGACCAGGGTGTTCTCGCCGCCGCCGGGCTCGGTGATGCCCAGGGTCTTGCCGGCCAGGCCCTCGAGGTCGGTGATGCCGGTCTCGGCCAGGGCGCCGATGCGGTAGACGTTGTTGGCCTGGTGGCAGAACAGGACGCGTACGTCGTCGCGCTTGGACGCTGCGACCGCGACGTCGCTGGAGCCCATGAGGGCGAAGTTCACGTTGCCGGCGACCAGCTGCTGGCCGAGGTAGCCAGAGCCGTCGGCGACGGAGATCTTGACGCCGTCGAGGCCGTTGTCCTCGAAGTAGCCCTTCTCCTTGGCGACGGTGGCGGGAGCCAGCGGCAGGCCCTCGGGGAACGGCAGCAGGATCTCCACGGCGCCGCCGTCGGCCGATCCCTTGTCGTCGCCG
>JAJPEO010000290.1 GCA_021166815.1 Nocardioides sp. | reverse complement strand
AGGGTGGCGACGACGGCGAGTGGTGCGGCCACGTACATGGCACGCGGCCTGCGGGCATTGGCGTCCCGCTTGTGGCGATGCTGAGCCACAGCGCTGATCCTTTGCGGTTGCTTTCGGGGGATGTGTGCCCGCGTCAGGGGGAAGGTCTCGGGTGACCGGAGGCAGGCACGAAGATCGAGTGAAGCACACGGCCGGGCGCCTGTCCCAAATGCGCACAGGAAAATTCCGGGTGTTTCGGGTCACCCTCCCGACGTCTCGTCGGCCTCTTCGTGCATGTGGAGACCGCGACCGTCGGTGTCGTCGAGCCATCCCTCCGGCAGCACGACCTTGGCCCGCGGGGAGCCCTGGCGCCCCCGTGGGCTGCCGAGCTCGTGGGTCGGGAAGGGCTCGTCCGGGTCCAGGTCGGCGAGCAGCGCGTCGAGGTCGGCGAGGGTGTCCACGAGCCCCAGGCGCTGGCGCAGCTGCCCGCCCGCGCGGAAGCCCTTGAGGTACCACGTCACGTGCTTGCGGAACTCCTTGCAGCCCCGCTCCTCGCCCATGTGCTCCACCAGCAGCTCGGCGTGGCGGCGCATCATCGTGCGCACCTCGCCGAGGTTGGGGAGGGCGCGCTGCTCCTCACCCGCGAAGGCCGCCGCCAGGTCCCGGAAGAGCCAGGGCCGCCCGAGGCAGCCACGACCGACGATGACGCCGGCAGCGCCGGTCTGCTCGACCATGCGCAGGGCGTCGCCCGCCTCCCAGATGTCGCCGTTGCCCAGCACCGGGATGTCGACGTGGTCGACCAGCTCGGCGATCGCGTCCCAGTCGGCCGTGCCGGAGTACGCCTGCTGGACCGTGCGACCGTGCAGGCCGATGGCGGCGATCCCGGACTCCTGGGCGATGCGCCCCGCGTCGAGGAACGTCAGGTGGTCGTCGTCGAGCCCCTTGCGAGTCTTCATCGTGACCGGCACGCCGTAGGGCTCCGCAGCCTTCACCGTGGCGGCCAGGATCTCGCCGAGCAGGCCCCGCTTCCACGGCAGCGCTCCCCCGCCGCCCTTGCGCGTGACCTTGGGGACGGGACAGCCGAAGTTGAGGTCGACGTGGGCGACGCCGTGGTCGGCGCACAGGATCTCGACCGCCTTGGCCATGTAGACCGGGTCGGTGCCGTACAGCTGCACGCTGCGCACGGTCTCGAGCTCGTCGAACACGAGCATCCGCTGCGTGGTCGCGTCGCCCTCGACCAGGCCGCGGCTGGTGATCATCTCGCAGACGTAGAGCCCCGCCCCCTGCTCGGCGCAGAGGCGGCGGAAGGCCGCGTTGGTGACGCCCGCCATGGGCGCCAGGACCACCGGCGTGGGGACGTGCAGCGGCCCCAGCACGAGTTCGGTCGGCGCGGTGCTCACCCCCGCATTGTCCGCGGCCCGATCAGCGCACCCAAATCTCGCGGCCGTGGCCGCGGGTCAGCAGCCCAGGAGCTTCTCCGCGAAGTAGCGCGAGATGCCGTCGAGGCTGACCCGCTCCTGGGCCATCGTGTCGCGCTCGCGCACGGTCACCGCGTCGTCCTCGAGGGTGTCGAAGTCGACCGTCACGCAGTACGGCGTACCGATCTCGTCCTGGCGGCGGTAGCGACGGCCGATGGCACCGGAGTCGTCGAACTCGACGTTCCAGTTCTCGCGCAGCTCCGCAGCCAGGGCCTTGGCCTTGGGCGAGAGGTCGGCGTTGCGGCTCAGCGGGAGCACCGCGACCTTGACCGGCGCCAGGCGCGGGTCGAGTCGGAGCACGACGCGCTTGTCGACGCCGCCCTTGGTGTTGGGGGCCTCGTCCTCGGTGTAGGCGTCCACGAGGAACGCCATCAGGCTGCGGGTGAGGCCGGCAGCCGGCTCGATGACGTAGGGGATGTAGCGCTCGTTGTTGGCCTGGTCGAAGTAGGACAGGTCCTTGCCGGAGAACTCGCTGTGCTGGGTCAGGTCGAAGTCGGTGCGGTTGGCGATGCCCTCGAGCTCGCCCCACTCGCTGCCGGTGAACCCGAAGCGGTACTCGATGTCGGTGGTGCCCTTGGAGTAGTGCGAGAGCTTCTCCTGGGCGTGCTCGTAGTGGCGCAGGTTGTCGCGCGCGATGCCGAGGTCGACGTACCACTGGGTGCGCTCGTCGATCCAGTAGCGGAACCACTCCTCGTCCTCGCCGGGCTTGACGAAGAACTCCATCTCCATCTGCTCGAACTCACGGGTGCGGAAGATGAAGTTGCCGGGGGTGATCTCGTTGCGGAAGCTCTTGCCGACCTGGGCGATGCCGAACGGCGGCTTCTGGCGGCTGGAGGTCACGACGTTGGCGAAGTTGAGGAAGATGCCCTGGGCGGTCTCGGGGCGCAGGAAGTGCAGGCCGGACTCGTCCTCGATGACGCCGAGGTAGGTCTTGAGCATCATGTTGAAGGCGCGCGGCTCGGTCCACGCCCCGCGGGTGCCGCAGTGGGGGCAGGCGACCGACTCGTTGATGTCGACGCCGTCAGGGTCTGTCGGGGTCCCCTTGGCGCTCTGCTTGGCGGCGAAGTCCTCCTGCAGGTGGTCCTCGCGGAAGCGCTTGTGGCACGAGGTGCACTCGGTCAGCGGGTCGCTGAAGGTGCTGAGGTGGCCGGATGCCTCCCACGTGCGGGTGGGGAGGATGACGCTGGAGTCGATGCCGACCACGTCGTCACGGCGGGTGACCATGGCCTTCCACCACTGCCGCTTGATGTTCTCCTTCAGCTCCGCGCCGAGCGGGCCGTAGTCCCACGCGGAGCGGGTGCCGCCGTAGATCTCACCGCTGGGGTAGACGAAGCCTCGACGCTTCGCCAGCGAGATGACGTTGTCCAGGGCGGTGGGGGCAGGCTTGGCCACTTCGATCTTCCTTGTTCGTCGGCCGGCTGGCTGCCGGTCACTGGTCACGCGCGGGGCGCGGGGCGAGCGCTCAGCCTAGCGAGCGGGCCACGGCCTCGTTGAGGTCGGTGCCCTCTTCGGCGACCTCGTACGCGCTGGGCTCGTCGAGGGCGTGGACCATCAGCGGCTGGACGTACATCTTCGACTCGTAGGAACCCAGCGCGCGGCGGTAGCTGCCGACGTTCTCCCACCGGGTCGACAGCACCCACAGCGTCGGGTCGTCCATGTTGCGGCCGACCTCGCCTCCGACGAACCCGGGCTTGCTGCCCAGGATCTCGAGGCTGCGGTGGAGACCCGCGCGCAGCTCGGCCGCGACAGGGTCGCCCTCAGGGGCTCTCAGGCGTGTGATGACCAGCACGCCCGAAGCGTATCCCCCACAGAGTTGACAACCATTCTCAGTCGGGCTGAGAATCGTTCTCATGTTGCATGCCTCCCGCTCCGTCGCACTGGCCGCCAGCACGGCCGCCCTCGTCCTCCTGGCCGGGTGCGGCACCGACTCCCCCGCCGGGGAGGGCCGTTCCGCAGTGGCGTCGTTCTACCCGCTGGCGTGGGTGACCGAGCAGGTGGCGGGTGACGCCTGGCAGGTCACCAACCTCACCCAGCCCGGCCAGGAGCCGCACCACCTGTCGCTCGACATCGCCCAGACCGCGGCGCTCGAGGACGCCGACCTGGTGGTCCTGCAGAAGGGCATGCAGCCCGCCGTCGACGGCGCCATCGGCAACCTCGGCGTCGAGCGCGTCGTCGACGCTGCGGCGGTCGTGACCCTGAAGCCTGCGACGGAGGGGGGCCACGACCACGACGAGGAGGACGGGGCCCACGCCGAGGAGCACGCCGAGGGCGACCTCGACCCGCACTTCTGGCTCGACCCGCTGCTCATGGCGGACCTGGGCGACGCCGTCGCCACGCAGATGGCGGAGGCCGACCCGGAGCACGCGGACGAGTTCACCGCCAACGCCGCGGCCCTGCGCGCGGACCTGGAGGCCCTCGAACGCGAGTACACGACCGGGCTCGCCACCTGCCAGCGTGACGTGGCGGTCGTGAGCCACGACGCCTTCGGTTACCTCGCCCGCTACGGCGTGCGGTTCGAGGCCATCGCGGGGCTGACCCCGGACGCCGAGCCGACGGCAGCCGACCTGGCCCACCTGCAGTCCGAGATCCGTGAGTACGGCGTGACGACGGTGTTCTACGAGCGGCTCACCACGTCCAAGATGGCCGAGGCCCTGGCCGACGACGTCGGTGTCGAGACGGCGGTGCTCGACCCGCTCGAGGGTCTTTCCGACGAGACTGCCGACGAGGACTACCTGTCGCTGATGCGGGCCAACCTCGAAGCCCTCAGGAAGGCGAACAACTGCTGATGACCACCACACCCCCCGCTCCCCCGGTCCGGCTCACCGGCGGCGCCGTGAGCATCGGCGGCCGAC
>JAJPEO010000285.1 GCA_021166815.1 Nocardioides sp. | reverse complement strand
CTCCGTGCTCGTCCTCGACGAGCCCGCCAACGGCCTCGACCCGGCGGGGATCCGCTGGATGCGGGGCCTGCTGCGCGACTACGCCAACCGCGGCGGCACCGTCCTGCTCTCGAGCCACCTGCTGCACGAGGTGGAGCAGATCGCCGACGACATGGTGCTCATCGGCCAGGGACGCATCCTCGCCACCGGTGACCAGGCCTCGCTGCTCCAGGGCCGCGCCATCGCCGCGACGCTGGTCAGCGCCCTCGACGTGCCCGGCCTGGCGGCTGCCCTGCGCGATGCCGGCCACGAGGTCGAACCGGCCGGTGCGGGCCTGCGGGTCCACGCCAGCCCGGTCGACGTCGGGCGGGTCGCCGCACAGCGCCAGATCGTCCTCACCGACCTGCGAGCGGTGCAGGAGAGCCTGGAGGAGATGTTCCTCGAGATGACCGCGACCACCCAGCGTGACCCGCTGGCGCTGAGCCGGGAGCTGAGCGCATGATCGCCCTCGAAGCCCCCACCGCCATCGACGTCAGCCACACGGCGCGGGTCTCCTTCGGTCGCCTCGTGTCGGTGGAGCTGCGCAAGATGGTCGACACCCGCGCCGGTCGATGGCTGCTGTCCATCACCGTCGGCCTGCTGGTGGTCGCGATGGCGATCGCGATCCCCGTCGCCGTCCTCAACGACCTCCGGCTCTCCTTCGACGCCTGGCTGCAGATCCTGTCGGTGCCCATGTCGCTGCTGCTGCCGACCGTCGCCATCATCTCGATCACCCAGGAGTGGGGCCAGCGCACGGCGCTGACGACCTTCGCCCTCGAGCCGGGCCGGATGCGCGTGGTCCTGGCCAAGCTCGTGTGCGTGATGGCGCTGGCCGTCGGCACGCTCGTCGTCGCCGGCGCACTCGCCGTGCTGGGCAACGTGCTCTTCGAGGTCTTCAGCCCCATGGAGGCCGGCTGGCAGGTGGAGTGGCAGGTCCTCGGCTGGACGGTGTTCACCCAGCTGGCCTACTTCGTGATGGCGTTCGGGTTCGGCATGGCCTTCCTCAACACCCCGGCCGCCATCGTTCTCTACTACGTCGTCTCGCTGCTTCTGCCGATGATGGTGTACGGACCCATCTACGCCCTCGTGAGCTGGGGTCCCGACGTGATCCCGTGGATCGACCTGGGCATGGCCGTGGCGCCGTTCACCGATCCGGGCGCCATCGCGCGCCCCGACCAAGCCGTGGCGCAGGTCGTCACCACGTTCCTGGCGTGGGTGGTCGCTCCGTTCGTCGTGGGTGCCGCGCGCATCCGGCGGGTGGAGCTGAAGTAGCCCCCATGCACTGGCCCTCCACGGGGGTGGGGGCCAGTGGTCGGGTCCGGTCGCTCACGGGGACGACCGGACCCGGCCCTTCGTCTTCACGGTGACCACCTTGGTCGTGACTCCGGAGCGCAGCAGGGTCACGCGTAAGGAGATGCGCTTGCCGCGCAGCTGTCGGGTGAGGCGCAGCCGCGCCTTGACCGCCTTGCGGATCACCTTGCCGTTGGCCAGCCAGCGGAACCGCACCGACGTGGGCGTCGGCGACCACGAGCCAGGCCTGGCCCGGAGGGTCCTGCCCACACGGAGCTTGCCGGTCACGGTCGGGGCGGAGAGCCGGGTGAACGTCGTCGGCGTCGGGGTCGGCGAGGGCGGGGGCGTGACCACCGGCGGGGTGTCGCTGGTGAAGCCGCCGGCCCACACGTCACCGCTGATCAGCCAGGTCACCAGCGCCTGACGTCCTTGGGCAGCGGTGACCACGGGGGCGTCGGCGCTGCTGACGGCTGACGTCGACGAGACCGCGCGCGAGGCGTCCCACGTGGTGGCGCCGGGCGCCCGGTGCACCGCGCGCACGCGGCGCGTGCTCCCGCTGAGGTAGACCATGCTCAGGCCGCCGTCGTCGTGCAGCGCGAACGGGGCCTGGGAGCCGGAGTAGAGCGTGTCGTCGACGCCCAGCGGCGACTCCAGGTCGCTCCACGCGCCGTCGCGGCTGGTGGTGAAGCCGGTCGAGGTGGAGCCGTCGTTCCAGTACAGCCGCGCGACGGCCTGGCCCCCGGCGGCGCTGACGCCGGCGAAGGAGTACTTGAACGCCGTGCCGCGGAACGTCCGTACGGCACCCGCGTGGCGCAGCTGGATGCGGGGCTCGGTCGTCCCGGCCGCGACCTCCGCCGACGTGGGGGCGAACTGGCGCATCTCGGCGAAGCCGTCGAGGAGCCGGTCGCCCGCGATCGTGATCGACTGTGGCTCGGCGTAGGGGTCGAGGACGTCGGTGAGGGGCGTGGGGTCCGACCACGCGGACCCCGGCGCCCGGGAGGCGCCGCTCATCCGCTTGCGCATGGTCGGCATCCCGGACGTCACGGGGACGTCGGTGCGCTCGATCCACCGCAGCCACGTGGTCCCGGCGCCGTCGGACGTCAAGCTGAACCCCCGCTCGACGTCGGGCTCGCCCGGGTCGCCGACCACGGGGACGTACTGCTTGCCGGTGATGATCTCCTCGGCCGACCAGGCCCCCGGGGTGCCGCTGGCCACGAGCAGGCGCGAGAAGGTGTCGGCGGGGTCGGGGTTGCTGTCGGCGCGCCAGGCGAGGGTGGCCGTGCCGTCGGGGAGCACCGTGGTCGCGGGGCCCGAGAAGTCGTCGACCTCGTGCACGTCCCCCGAGACCTGCCTGCCTGCCCAGTCGCTCTCCCCGCGGGGCAGCTGGGCGACGAGGATCGCGCCCTCCTGCTGCCACGCCACGGCGACGTCGCCGCTGCGGTTCATGTCCACCGAGTAGTAGGTGCGGTCCGGGTGGATGCCCTGCCCGCCGATGGTCCACGACAACCGGGTCGGACCGGCCCAGGTCCCCTCGGGACTGCGCAGGCTCACGTAGAGGTAGCGCTTGCCGTCACCGGGGTCGGTGTCGGCCCACACCGCCACGGCGTAGCCGTCCGCCGCGGCGCGCACGAGCGGGGGAGGGATGTTCTCGGCGTTGCCGGTCGTGGAGAGCTGCTGGACGGGATCGGCGGTGATCGCCGCGTTCGACGGCGTGGTGAGGCTGCTGGCGACCAGTGCCGCGGTGCCGCAGAGCAGGGCGAAGGTCCGGACGGTGCGACGTGTGGTCATGGCAGCTCCTGGGGTCGGGACGACGCTAGAGCGATGTTGACTCCAGATCAACGGTCTAGACCATGGCCGTGCCATGATGACGCGGTGTCACAGAGTCTGCTGAGGGGCCTGCGCATCCTCGAGATGCTGGGGGAGGAGCCGGTCGGCGTCTCCGAGCTGGCCCGCCGTCTCGAGGTCGACAAGGCCGGGGTGTCCAGGGTGCTCGCTGCCCTGCACCGCGAGGGCTGGGTGCAGCGCAACGGCAGGCGCTACGTCCTGGGGCGGCGGGCCCTCGACCTCGGTGACGCGCACAGCGCCCAGCTCGTCGCGGCCACCGCGGTCGTGCGCGAGCTCGGCGACAGCACGGGCCTCACCGCCGCGGTGCTGCGGCTCGCGGGGCGGGCCGCCCAGCCCCTGGTGGTGCACGGCGCGGACGCGTCGATGTTCGAGCACGAGGCCCCGTACGAGCACCTCGCCGCCACCGCCGCGGGGCTCGCGGTGCTGGCCCAGGTGGCGCCGGAGGACGCGGAGGCCCGGCTGGCGGAGGTCGACTGGGCCGACCTCGGGGGCGACTCCCCCGAGGACGTGGCGGGTGCGCACCACCTGCTCGAGCAGGTGCGCGGGGGCGGAGCCGCCGTGGAGTCGGGCTGGACCAGCCCGCGGCTGGGCTGCGTCGCCCTCCCGTGGCCGCTGTGGCCCGACGTGCCGTGCGCAGTGGTCCTGGTGGGTGAGGTGGACGACGTCGCCTCGCGCCGCGACGAGTTGGTGGCGTCGATCCGGACGAGGATCGCCCGGGAGGGCACACAGCCGGCTCGGTAGGTTGGGGGCCATGACTGACTCCACGCCGCGCGCCGACGGCCGCGCCAACGACGAGCTCCGCCCGATCACCATCACCCGCAACTGGCTGGACCACGCGGCGGGGTCGGTGCTCATCGAGTTCGGCGGCACCAAGGTGCTGTGCGCCGCGTCGGCGAGCGAGGGCGTGCCCCGGTGGCGCAAGGGCTCGGGCCTCGGCTGGGTCACGGCCGAGTACGCCATGCTCCCCGCGTCCACCAACACCCGCTCGGACCGTGAGTCGGTCAAGGGCCGCATCGGGGGCCGCACGCACGAGATCTCGCGCCTGATCGGGCGTTCGCTGCGCGCGATCGTCGACTACCGCGCGCTGGGCGAGAACACCATCGTGCTCGACTGCGACGTCCTGCAGGCCGACGGCGGCACCCGCACCGCCGCGATCACCGGCGCGTACGTCGCCCTCGCCGACGCCGTCGCCCACCTGCGCGGCAAGGGCGCGCTCCCCGGCGAGCCGCTCACCGGGTCCGTGGCGGCGGTGTCGGTGGGCATCATCGACGGGATCCCGCGCCTGGACCTCCCCTACGTGGAGGACGTGCGCGCCGAGACCGACATGAACGTGGTCATGACCGGCGAGGGCACCTACGTCGAGGTGCAGGGCACCGCCGAGGGCGCCGCCTTCGACCGCAGCGAGCTCGACGCCCTGCTCACGCTGGCGGAGAAGGGCTGTGCCGACCTGACCCGTCTGCAGCACGAGGCACTGGCGCGGTGACCGCGTCGGTGGAGGTCTTCCTCGCCTCGCGCAACGCCAAGAAGCTGCGCGAGATGGAGCGCATCCTCGCCGAGCACCTGCCGGGGGTGCGGGTGCTCGGGCTCGACGACGTGGCGGCGTACGACGAGCCCGTCGAGGACCGGCCAGACTTCGAGGGCAACGCCCTGCTCAAGGCGCGCGCCGGAGTGGCCGCCACCGGCCTGCCGACGCTGGCCGACGACTCGGGCCTGTGCGTCGACGCCCTCAACGGGATGCCGGGAGTGCTGTCGGCGCGCTGGTCGGGCAGCGACAAGGACGACCACCGCAACAACGTGCTTCTGCTCGACCAGCTCTCCGACGTGCCCGACGAGCGGCGCCGGGCCCACTTCGCCTGTGCCGTCGCCTTCGTCCACCCCGACGGGCGCGAGGTCGTCGTGCACGGCCGGATGGACGGGCAGATCATCCGCGAGCTGCGCGGCTCGGGCGGGTTCGGCTACGACGTCGTCTTCGTCGCCGACGAGCACGCGGACGCCGGGCTCACCTCGGCAGAGCTGGACGCCGGGGAGAAGGACCGCATCTCCCACCGTGGCAAGGCGCTGCGCGAGATCGCCCCGTTGGTGGCTCAGGCCGTCGCCGGCTGAGGCGCCTCGGACTGCACGCGCCGCGACACCCAGGACCCCCACAGCGCGGCGAAGAGGAACATCACCAGCGAGTAGACCGCGGCCGGGACCGAGATCTCGACGCTGCGCAGCACCTCGATGGCCACGAAGATCGCCAACGTTGCGTTGTGGACGCCGACCTCCATCGACGAGGCGATCGACTGTGCCCCGGAGATGCCGAGCGCACGCGGCACGTAGTAGCCGGCGACGAGGCTGATCGCGCAGAACAGCGCCGTCACCAGGCCGACCTGGGCGGCGTAGTCCAGCACGTTGTCGCGCTCGGCCAGCAGGATCCCCAGCACCAGCACGGCCAGCACGATCGCCGAGCCCAGCCGCACCGGCTTGTCCATGCGCGCGGCGAAGGCGGGCGACTTCGCGCGGACCAGCATGCCGATGGCGACGGGGACGAGGATGAGGACGAAGACCTTGACGACCTCGACGAACGGCATCGTGACGTCGTCCTGGCGGTCGTACCAGGCGATCGCGATCCCGGTGATGAGCGGCAGGGTGACGATCGCGATGAGCGTGTTGATCGCGGTCAGGGTGATGTTGAGCGCCACGTCACCGCGGAACAGGTGGCTGAACAGCGCGGCGGTCGTCCCGCCGGGGGAGGCGGCCAGGAGCATCATGCCGATGCCCAGCAGCGCCGGGAGGTCGAAGGCGGCCACCAGGCCGAACGCGACGAGTGGCAGCAGCACCAGCTGGCACGCGAGGGCGACGACCACCGCGCGGGGCGCCCGGCCCACCCGCCTGAAGTCGTCGACGGTCAGGTCCAGCCCCAGGCCGAACATGATGATGCCGAGGGCGACAGGCAGGCCGATCGTGGTCAACGCTGAGTCCATGCGGGGACTCTAGGGGGAGGAATGTGATCCAGGTCGCAATTGCGCGTGATCGTCTCACCGCACGACGGACTGGGTGCCGAAGGCGGGAGTCGAACCCGCACGCCCGGGGGCACAGGAACCTAAATCCTGCGTGTCTGCCTGTTCCACCACTTCGGCTGTGGGGTGCAGTTCAGTCCAGGCCGAGCTCCCGGCGCAACTTCGCCACGTGTCCGGTCGCCTTGACGTTGTACTGCGCGACCTCGACGGCGCCCTCCTCGTCGACCACGAACGTCGACCGGATCACGCCTTCGACCTCCTTGCCGTAGAGCTTCTTGGTGCCGAAGGCGCCGTACGCCTTGTGCACGTCGAGGGACTCGTCGGAGAGCAGGGTGAGGGTGAGGGAGTCGCGCTCGCGGAACTTGGCCAGCTTGGCCGGCTTGTCCTTGGAGATGCCGAGGACCTCGTAGCCGGCGCCCTTGAGGGAGTCCAGGGAGTCGGTGAAGTCACAGGCCTGCTTGGTGCAGCCCGGCGTCATCGCGGCGGGGTAGAAGTAGACGATCACCTTGCGTCCGCGCAGGTCCGAGAGGGTGACCTGCTCGCCGGTGTCGGACTCGAGGGTGAAGTCTGGGGCCACGTCGCCGGGGGCGAGCCGCTCGCTCATGGGTGCTCCGTTCGTTGTTGCAAGTCGTTTGCAATAAGGTGAGAGAGTCTTCCCCCATCCAAGCAGGAGCATCCAGCGTGCACGTTCCCGACGGCTTCCTCGACGCACCCACCTCCGTCGCCACCGCGGCGGTGGCCGTGGTGGGCGTGGGGGTGGCCCTGGTCAAGGCCCGCAACGAGCTCGACGACCGCACCGCGCCGATGGCCGGGCTCGTCGCGACGTTCGTCTTCGCGGCCCAGATGGTCAACTTCCCCGTGGGCGCCGGCACGAGCGGCCACCTGCTCGGCGGCGCCCTGGCCGCGGTGCTGGTGGGGCCCTGGACGGCCATCCTGTGCCTCGCCGTGGTGGTGCTCGTGCAGGCACTGGTCATGGCCGACGGCGGCATCACCGCGCTCGGCACCAACGTCACGCTGCTGTCCCTGACCGCGGTCGCCGCCGGGTGGCTCGTCTTCGTGGCCGTACGTGCCGTGCTCCCGCGCCGCCCCGCGTCGGTCGTGCCGGCCGCTGCGGTGGCTGCCTTCGCCAGCGTCCCGCTGACCGCGGTCGTGTTCACCCTGCTCTTCTCCGTCGGCGGCATCGCGCCGGTCGCCTTCGACACCCTGCTCGCGGCGATGGTGTCGTGGCACGCGGTGATCGGCATCGGTGAGGCGGTCATCACCGCGCTCGTCGTCGCGAGCGTCGTCGCCTCGCGCCCGGACCTCGTCCACGGCGCCCGCCCCGCCCTCGCCGTCCGCGAGCTCGAGATCAGGAGCGGGTCGTGAGCCGCCCGCGCGTCAGCAGGCGCACCGTCCTCGTGGTGGGGCTGCTCGTCAGCCTCCTCGTCGCCGGGGTCGTCAGCTTCTACGCCAGCTCCCACCCCGACGGGCTGGAGTACGTCGCCGAGAAGGCCGGCTTCCTCGACACCGCTCGCGACTCCGCCGCGGCGGACAGCCCCCTCGCCGACTACTCCGTGCGCGGCGTGGAGGACGAGCGACTCAGCGTCGGCCTCTCGGGGGTGGTCGGGGTCGTCGTGATGGCCGTGCTGTCCACCGGGCTCTTCTGGCTGCTGCGGCGGCGCGAGCCGAGGGAGTGATGGGCGCGGGACACGGGCACCGGCTGTTCTTCCACGGGCACAGCGTCGTCCACCGCGCCCCGGCGCACCTCAAGGTCCTGGCCCTGGTCGGCTTCATGCTGGTCGTGGTGGCCCTGCCGCGCCAGGCGTACGTCGCGCACGGCGCAGCCGCCCTGGTCCTGCTCGCGGTCATCGCCGTCTCGCGGGTCCCGCTGCGCTACCTCGCTCCCCGGATGGTCATCGAGGTGCCGTTCGCGGTCTTCGCGGTGCTGATGCCGTTCGTGTCGCACGGCCCCCGCACGGAGGTGCTGGGGGTCGCGGTCTCCGAGCCGGGGCTGGTGGCCGGTGCCGCCCTGCTGATGAAGGGCACGATCGGTGTGCTCGCCTCGCTCACGTTCGCCGCCACCACCGAGGCCGACGACCTGCTGCGCGGCCTGCAGCGGCTGCGGGTCCCCGACCTGCTGGTCCAGATCATGGGCTTCATGATCCGCTACCTCGACGTCGTGACCGGCGAGATGCGACGCATGGTCGTCGCCATGCGCTCGCGCGGCTGCGAGCCCCGGTCCCCGCGGCACTGGCCGGTCCTGGCCCGCTCGCTGGGCGCGCTGTTCATCCGCTCCTACGAGCGAGGGGAGCGCGTCCACCACGCGATGCTCTCGCGCGGCTACACCGGGAGGCTCCCGTGATCCCCGTCCTCGACGTCCGCGGGCTGGCCTTCGCCTACCCCGACGGCCACCAGGCGCTCTACGGCGTCGACCTGCACGTGCACGCGGGGGAGCGCGTGGCCCTGCTCGGGCCCAACGGCGCCGGCAAGACCACCCTCGTGCTCCACCTCAACGGCATCCTGTCCGGCGGCGCCGGCTCGGTGACGGTGAGCGGGCTGCCGGTGGTCACGGACAACCTCGCCGAGGTCCGTCGCCGGGTGGGGATCGTCTTCCAGGACCCCGACGACCAGCTCTTCCTTGGCACCGTCCGCCAGGACGTGGCCTTCGGGCCGGCCAACCTGGGCATCAAGGGGGCCGCGCTCGAGCGGCGTGTGATGCACGCCCTCGACCAGGTCGGCATGGCCGACTTCGTCGACCGCCCCCCGCACCACCTCTCCTTCGGGCAGCGCCGTCGGGTCGCCGTGGCGACGGTGCTGGCGATGGAGCCGGAGATCCTCGTGCTCGACGAGCCGTCGTCGAACCTCGACCCCACCTCGCGCCGCGAGCTCGCCGACATCCTGCGCGGGCTCGACGTCACCGTGCTGATGGTCACTCACGACCTGCCCTACGCGCTGGAGCTGTGCCCCCGCAGCGTCGTCCTGAGCGACGGGGTCGTGGTCGCCGACCGGTCGACGTACGACGTGCTCACCGACGAGGAGCTGATGGCTGCCCACCGGTTGGAGCTGCCCTGGGGTTTCGATCCCCGCAGCATTGGTAGCCTTCCCGCGTGAGCAACGAACTGAGCGCCCTCGAGCGCGAGATGGAGGGGCTGCGCGAGAACATCGCGACCAACATCGACCAGCTCGTCCACCGCGTCCACCCCAAGACGATCGTCGGTCGGGAGGTGACGTCGGTGAAGGCCCACTTCGTCGAGCCCGCCACCGGAGCGCCGCGGACCGACAACATCCTCAAGGCGGCCGGGGCTGTCGTCGGCGTCATCGTGCTGTTCGTGGTCGTGCGCAAGGTCGCCCGCTGACGGACATGGTCGAGCCCGGGGGCAGTGCCCCGATCAAGATGCTCCACGACCGGGTCCTGGTCGAGGTCGACCAGGAGGCCGGTGAGCGCCGTTCCTCCGGCGGCATCGTCATCCCCGCCACCGCGGCGATGGGCGCGCGACGCCTCGCGTGGTCAAGGGTCATCGCCGTCGGTCCCCACGCCCGCGCGGTCCAGCCCGGCGACCGGGTCCTCTTCGACCCCGAGGACAAGGCCGAGGTCGAGGTGCAGGGCGAGGTCTACGTCGTGATGCGCGAGCGCGACGTCCACGCCGTGGCCGCCGAGCGGCTCGAGGGATCCTCCACCGGCCTCTACCTCTGACCAGGCGGGCCTGCACCGCCGTGACCGCGCCCGACGGTGCTCTGGCGCGGGACGCGCGGTCGGAGCATGATCGTGACCATGGCCGACACGCAGGCGCTCGAGGATCTGCTGGCTGCGTTCAACGCCCATGACCTGGACCGGGTCATGGCGTTCTTCGCGGAGGACTGTGTGCTGCAGACACCGCGGGGCAGCGACCCGTGGGGGACGAGGTACGAGGGTGCGGCCGCTGTCCGCGACGGGCTCGCGCAGCGCTTCACGGGGCTGCCCGACGTGCAGTACTCCGATGACGAGCACTGGGCTTGCGGCGACCACGCGGTGTCACGGTGGCTGCTCACGGGTACGACACCCGCGGGCGAGCGCGTGACGGTGCGCGGCTGCGACCTCTTCGACCTCGCCCCGGACGGCCGCATCCGGCGCAAGGACTCGTACTGGAAGATCGTGGAGTGACGTCTGCCCTCGGGGGGACCCCCGCCGGGCGATACCTCTAGGGTTCCCCCATGAAGCAGCGCGCCCAGATCGTGATGTCGGACGCCGAGGTGGACCAGTTCCTGGCCTCCCAGCGCAGCTCCACCGTCGGGACGGTGGGGCCGCAGGGCCAGATCCACCTCGTCGGCATGTGGTACGCGTGGTTCGACGGGCACGTGTGGTTCGAGACCAAGCCGAAGTCGCAGAAGGTCGTCAACCTGCGACGCAACCCGACGATGTCCTTCCTCGTCGAGGCGGGTCACACCTACGACGCGCTGCGTGGCGTCGCGTTCGAGGGCCAGGGCGTGCTGATCGAGGACGACGCCCTGCTCGAGCGCGTCTGCCTCGACATGTTCGAGCGCTACAACGGGCCGTACACCCCCGAGCTGCGCCCGTTCCTCGACGCGATGATGCACAACCGGATCGTGGTCCGCCTCGACATCGAGCGGGCCCGGACCTGGGACCACCGCAAGCTCGGCCTGCCGGTCCTGGAGCTCGGTGGCTCCACCGCAGCCTCGGTGGGTGAGCTCTGATGGCGTCGCGCGGCATGCCCGTACGCGGACGCATCGCCCGGCTCGCCCTGCGCCTCGCGGGCTGGCGCACGGAGGGCACGGTGCCGGAGCGGGGAGTCCTCGTCGGGGCGCCGCACACCTCCAACTGGGACTGGGTGATGACCATCCTCCTGGCCTGGAGCTACGGCATCGACATCCGGCTCATGGTCAAGAAGGAGCTCTTCCGGGGCCCGCTGGCGATGCTCCTGAGGGCCACCCACGCCGTACCGATCGACCGGAGCAACCCGGCCGCCGACGTGCGCGACCTGCTGGCCGAGGCCGAGGGGGACCACCCGTGGGTGCTCGGCATCGCCGCTGAGGGCACGCGCAGCCGCGGGGAGTACTGGAAGTCCGGCTTCTACCGCATCGCCCAGCAGACCGGGCTGCCGATCACGCTGGCCTTCCTCGACGTGCCCTCGCGCACGGTCGGGTGGGGCCCGACGTTCCACCCGACGGGCGACGTCAAGGCCGACATGGACGTCCTGCGCGAGTTCTACGCCGACAAGACCGGCTTCCACCCGGAGGGCTTCACTCCGCCGCGCCTGCGCGAGGAGCCTCGCGGTCCGGTGGAGGACTGAGGTGACGACCCTGCCCGGGGCGGCGTACGTCGCCCTCTCGGTCGCCGACACCGTGGCCGCGGGCCTGAGCAGCAGCGTCCCGCTCGCACGCCGGCTGCGGTACGTGCTCAAGCCCGCCCTGATGCCCACGCTGGCGGTCGCTCTTCGCGGGGCCACTGCCGGTGGACCCCGGAACGGGCTCCGCGCAGGCACCCTCGCCGCGCAGGCGTTCTCGTGGGGCGGCGACGTCGCGCTCCTCGGCAAGAGCCGGTCGTCCTTCCTTGCCGGGGTGGGATCGTTCGCGGCGGCCCACGTCGCCTACATCGCGGCGTTCTCCTCCGTCCGTGGCGAACCCGAGGACCACGACACCGCCGCCCTCAAGGCGTCCCTGGGCCTGTGGCTGACCGCGGCGCCGGTGATGGGCTTGGCCGCTGGTCGCCAGGACCCCGCCCTGCGGGTGCCGGTGGCCGCCTACGCGACGCTGCTCGTCGCGATGTTCGCGAGCTCCCACGTGCTCGACGCCGCCCTGCCCCGCGGCGCGCGCAGGAGCGTGCAGGCCGGTACGGCCCTGTTCGTGCTCTCGGACACCGTGCTCGCGGCGCAGGAGTTCGGCCTCCTCGAGCGGCGACCGGTGCTGGAGTCGCTCGTCATGGCGACCTACACCGCGGGTCAGGGCCTCATCGCCGCCGGAGTGGCCCGCGCCTGACGTTCGGCTACCAGCCGGACGTCCCCGGTGCCCCCTTGAAGGGCCCGGTCACCCTGCTGGTGATCCACCCGCCGTAGAAGTCGCCGGGCTGCGCGACCACCGTCTCCCCGTCGACGGTGCACCGGTCCATGCGGCCGGGGTAGAAGGCGACGTGGCCGGCGAGCGCCTCGAAACCAGGGGTGGGCTGTGGGTAGTGCCACGCGCCCCTGGCAATCGTCCGGCCGCTGGGGGCGACGACGTCGAAGTACGACGCCGTGCCCTTGAACTCGCACCACGTCGTGCCCTCCACCGGCCTGAGCAGCCCGGGCGAGACGGCCTCGATGGGCACGTAGTAGACCGGGGGATGGCTCGTCTCCAGCACCCGCAGTGAGCGGCGCGTGTCCACCACCGTCTCGCCGTCCAGCTCGATCACCACGTGCTCGTGCGACGGCACCACCAGCGGCGGCCGGGGGTAGTCCCAGACGGACTCTGGCGTCAGGCGATCGGCGTCCTCGCTCACGGCTCCATCATCCCGGGGGAGGCAAGCGCGGCACGACGAGGCACCGCGTCTGCCGCGATCCGTCTCATCGCGTCGTCCGGCCGTAGACTGCCGCGTCGCCTTCCGAGGCAGACCTGGAGGTCGGGATGAGCGTTGTGGACAACGCGGTGTACGTGGACGGACAGCGCCATGCCGAACACCCGTCGCTGGAGATGACCTGCGAGTTCCTGCGAGAGCGATCGGGCATGGGATGGATCGGTCTCTACCGACCCGACGCCGCCGAGGTCCGCTCTGTTGCCGCCGAGTTCGAGATCCACGACCTCGCCGTCGAGGACACCATCTCCGCGCACCAGCGCCCGAAGCTGGAACGCTACGGCGACGTCCTCTTCACCGTTCTGCGGCCCGCCCGCTACGTCGAGAGCGAGGAACGCGTCGAGTTCGGCGAACTTCACGTGTTCACCGGCGAGGACTTCGTCGTGACCGTCCGCCACGCCGAGTCCCCCGACCTCGGCCGCGTGCGCCGTCGGATGGAGAGTGACCCGGACCTCCTTCGGCTGGGTCCGGAAGCAGTCCTCTACGCCATCCTCGACGAGGTCGTGGACGAGTACGAGCCCGTGGTCGAGGGGCTGGAGAACGACATCGACGAGATCGAGGATCAGGTCTTCGAGGGCGACCCCGACGTGTCGCGTCGCATCTACGAACTGTTCCGGGAGGTGGTCGGCTTCCAGCGTGCCACCCGACCGTTGCTGAAGATCCTGGAGGACCTCAGCGCAGGGTTCGACAAGTACGGCGTCGACGAAGAGCTGCAGCGCAATCTCCGTGACGTGCAGGACCATGCCATTCGTGTTGTCGAACGAGTCGACGGGTTCCGGGCGCTGCTGGAGAACATTCTCACCGTCAACGGGACCCTCGTCGCTCAACGGCAGAACGAGGAGACGCGACGCCTGACTGAGACGAGCGTGCAGCAGAACGAGGAGGTCAAGAAGATCTCCTCGTGGGCCGCCATCCTGTTCGCCCCCACGCTGGTCGGGACGGTGTACGGCATGAACTTCACCCACATGCCTGAGCTCGCGTGGCGCATGGGCTATCCCATGGCACTCGTCCTCATGCTCCTGATGGGCCTCGTCCTCTACCTCGTGTTCAAGCGTCGCGGGTGGCTCTAGGCCGCTCCCCGACGAATGCTCGGGTCGCGCGCGTGTCCCCTGAAACGAGGAAACCGCAGGTCAGCGGTGTGCTGCCTGCGGTTCTCGATCTGTACGCCATCAGGGACTCGAACCCCGAACCCGCTGATTAAGAGTCAGCTGCTCTGCCAATTGAGCTAATGGCGCCCGGTGAAGCGAGGACAACTGTACACGGGGCTGTCGGGCACGCGAAATCCAGCTGGGATGGGGCTGATCACAGCTCGGCGAGGACCGCCTGGGCAGCGTTGTGACCGCCCAGGCCCGACACTGCGCCACCGCGGCGCGCTCCCGATCCGCACAGCAGGACGACGTCGTGGTCGGTCTGCACGCCCCACTGCTGGGCAGGTGTCTCCAGGCGGGAGCGGTTGGGCGCCCAGGGCCAGTCGAGGTCGCCGTGGAAGATGTGGCCGCCGGGCATGGCGAGGTCCTTCTCGACGTCCTGGGGCACCTTGGCCTCGATGCAGGGGTTGCCGTCGGCGTCGCGGCTCACGCACTGCTCGATCGGCTCGGCGAGGACCGCGTCGAGCGAGGTGATGGCGCGGCGTACGGCGAGGTCCTTGGCGTCCGGGTCGTCCTCGAACAGGGACGCCGGGGTGTGGAGGCCGAAGTAGGTCAAGGTGTGGGCCGAGCCGGCCCGGTCGCCGAGGATCGAGGGGTCGGTGAGGGAGTGGCAGTAGACCTCGCCGGGCATCGGGTTCGGCACGTGGCCCGCGGCAGCAGCCTCGTACGCGCGCTGGAGCTGGCCGTAGCCCTCGGCGAGGTGGAGCGTGCCGGCGAAGGCCACGGCCGGGTCGGCGCCGGACTTGAGCTCGGGCAACCGGTCGAGGAGGAAGTTGATCTTGAGCTGGGCGCCCTGGGGCTTGGTGGCCGCTTCCTCGGGCTCGCCGAGCAGGATGCCGAGCACCCAGGGGGCGACCCCGGAAAGCACCCGGCGGGCCGTGACGCTGCGGTGCCGCGAGCCGTCGTGCCAGGCCACCTCGGCACCGTCGGGACCGGGGCTGATCGCGCTCACCCCGGCGCCGGTGAGGATCTCCGCCCCGGCAGAGGTGGCGGCGCGGGCCAGCGCACTGGTGACCGCGCCCATGCCGCCGACGGGCACCCGCCACTCACCGTCGCCGTTGCCGATGAGGTGGTAGAGGAAGCAGCGGTTCTGGATCAGCGAGGCGTCGTCGAGGGAGGCGAAGGTGCCGATGAGCGCGTCCGTGCCGACCACGCCGCGCACGAGGTCGTCGCTGAACCGCTCCTCGATGGTGCGTGCCAGCGGGTGGACGACCAGGTCGTCCCAGATGCGTGCGTCCACTTGGCTGCGCACGTCGCGCTCGAGGGGAAGCGGCTTCATCAGTGTCGGCGCGACGACCCCCGCGAGGTCCGCGACCTCGGCGTAGAACTGCTGCCAGGCGGCGTACTCGTCGTCGCTGCCGGTCAGGGCCCGGAACGACTCACGGGTGGCCTCGCCCTCGGGGCGCTCGACCAGGAGGCCGCCGTGGCGCCGGTCGCGCATCCAGGGCGAGTACGACGCCGTCGTCCGCGAGGCGAGCCGCACGTCGAGGTCGAGGTCGCTCATCAGCTGCTCGGGCATGAGGCTCACGAGGTAGGAGTAGCGCGACAGGCGGGCCTGCTGCCCCGACCACGGCTCCACCGACACCGCGGCGCCGCCGGTGTGGGCGAGGCGCTCCAGGACCAGCACGCTCAGGCCGGCGCGGGCGAGGTAGGCGGCGCTGACCAGCCCGTTGTGCCCGCCACCGACCACGACGACGTCATAGCTCTCGCACCTGGGTTCCATCCGCACAACCTATGCGCACACGCGAGCGGCGGTCACCACGGCCGCGCTGTGGACTGGCACTAGTGTCGAAGGCGGCGGGGGAGTGAGGGAGGGATGAGGTGCGCCAACGCATCAGGAGCAAGCTCGCCGAGCGGGTCGACGACCCGATCTTCTGGAGCGACGTGCTCCAGGCGGGCAAGACGGTCCTCGCGGCCGCGGTGGCCTGGGTGCTCGCGGCCGAGGTCCTCGAGCTGCCCCAGCCGTTCCTGGCGCCGTGGTCGGCGCTGCTCGTCGTGCACGCCACGGTCTACCGCACGTTCGCCAAGGGAGCCCAGCAGGTGGCTGCCACGATCGTCGCGGTGCTGCTCGCCACTGGGGTGGGCCACCTGTGGGGCCTGACCACCGCTTCCCTGGTCGTCCTGCTGGTCTTGGCGTTGGCGCTCGGCGCCGTGCCGTGGCTCGGCACCGAGGCCATGACCGTGGCCACCACCGGGCTGGTGGTCCTCGCCACGGGGTTCCAGAACGACGTCGTGCTCGTCTCCCGCCTCCTCGACACCGCCATCGGAGTCGCCGTCGGACTCCTGGTCAACCTGCTCGTCTGGCCGCCACTGCGACGCCACACCGCCGCAGAGGCGCTCGACCGGGTCGACGACCGGATCGGGGAGCTGCTGGTCGAGATGGCCGACGGGCTCGGTGACGGGTGCCAGGACGACGACGTGGCGGGGTGGATCGACCGCACACGCGAGATCTACGGCGACCTCGACCATGCGTGGGCGCTCGTGCGGCAGGCGCAGGAGAGCGCGCGGATGAACCCCCGGCGCAGGGCCAGGGAGATGAAGAACCCCGAGCGCTGGCACGAGCTGCTGTGGCGCATGGAGCAGTCGGTCGCCGAGACCCGCAGCCTGGCGCGCACGCTGGGGGGACAGCAGGCCCACCGGGAGACATGGGGCGACGCGTTCGCCGTGCCCTGGCTGAGCATGCTGCGAGACGCCGGGGGCGCGGCTCGCGACGACGACCCGGCCGCCCTGATGCGGGTACGCCGCCGGCTCGAGGCCTTCAGCGACGACCTGCGCTCCACCGAGCGCTCGCCCGAGTGGGCCATCTACGGGGCGTTGATCATCAACCTGCGCAACATCATCGACGCCATGGACCAGGTGGCCGCCGCCAACCCCGCCGCGGGTGCTCTGCGCCCGCTCAGCGCCCTGCGGCGGGCCCTGCCCTCCGACCGCTGACCAGCCGCGTACCGCCGGGCGAGCCGCGGCGTCGCGCGTCGAGCCGGTCGGCCACCACGATGCCGACCACCGCGATCGCGGCACCGGCCGGGACATCGAGCACCCAGTGGTTGCCGGTGGCGACCACGACGTAGGACATCGCCGCGGGATGCAGCACGCACAGCGCCCGCACCCACACCTGCCGGGTCGCCCTCCACAGGACCACCGCCACCACAAGCAGCCACCCGATGTGGAAGCTGGGGAGGGCTGCGAGCTCGTTGGCGATGCCGACCGGGCGGGCAGCGGCATCGACCGCGGTGCCGGCCACGGTGTCGACGTACCCGAGGTCGGTGAACCTCGGTGGCGCCACCGGGTAGAACGCGTAGACGGCGACCCCGACCACGCCCGAGGCGAGCAGGGCGTCGCGCAGCACGAGGTAGCTGGACTGGTGCCACACGTAGGTCCCGACGAAGGCCGCGAGCAGCACGGGCAGGTAGCCCCACACGTAGAAACCAGAGGCCACGGCCGCGAGGCCGGGGACGGCTAGCGCGCCCTCCTGGACGGCGTGCTC
>JAJPEO010000257.1 GCA_021166815.1 Nocardioides sp. | reverse complement strand
CTGCGCACGACCCGCACGATCGACGGGGTGACGCAGCGCGGCTGGTTCGTGCAGGACCTCACCGTCGCCGAGCTCAAGACGCTCGCCGCGCGCGAGCGCATCCCTTCGATCCGCCCCGGCAACGCCGTGTACGACGGTCAGGAGGGGATCCCGACGTTCACCGAGATCCTGGCGATGGTCGGCGCCGAGTCCGCCCGCCGGGGCCGCACCGTCGGGGTGATGGCCGAGCTCAAGCACGCCCACCACCACGACCTGCTCGGCCTGCCGCTCGACGAGCCGTTGCTGCGCGACCTGCGCCGCCACGGCCTCGACCACCCGTGGGCGCGCGTGACGATCATGGCGTTCGAGACGACGATCCTGCGCCGGCTGGCCGGCGTCACCCGCCTGCCGATCGTCCAGCTGTTCGAGGAGGGCGGGTGCCATCCGGCCGACCTGCTCGCCGCCGGCGACCTGCGCTCCTACGCCGACCTCGCCAGCCCCGTGGGACTGGCCTGGGTCGACGAGTACGCCGACGGCATCGGGCCGCACAAGTCGCTGGTGCTGCCGCGTGACCGCACCGGCCGCATCGGCGCGCCGTCGTCCCTGGTGCGCGACGCCCACCGCCACTGGCTCACCGTGCACGTGTGGACCGTGCGGGGCGAGAACCGCTTCCTGCCCGCCAACCTGCGCCACGGCGCGGACCCCGACGCCCACGGCGACATGGCCGCCGAGGTCCGGGCCCTGCTCGCCGCCGGGGTGGACGGCGTGATCACCGACCACCCCGACGTGGCGTTGCCGGTGATGCGCGGGGCATCGACGGCGGCACCGCCGACGGACCCGGCCGCCCTCGGCGGCGTACGCTCTGGGGCGTGACGCACGCCACGCCCGACCCCTCGCCGCTGCTGGAGCGCATCCGCGCCTCGGTGATCGGCGACGACCAGGTCATGCACGGGCCGTACGGGCCCAGGCGGGTCACCTACGCCGACTACACCGCCTCGGGCCGCAGCCTCACGTTCATCGAGGACTTCATCCGCGCCGAGGTCCTCCCGGCCTACGCCAACACCCACACCGAGGCCAGCGGCACCGGCCTGCAGACCACCAGGCTGCGCGAGGACGCCCGCGCGATCATCTGCGACGCGGTCGGCGGTGACGAGGACTGCGTCGTCGTCTTCTGCGGGTCGGGCAGCACCTCGGCGATCGACAAGATGATCGGCATCCTCGGCCTCCGCATCCCGGCCGGCCTCGACGACCGCTACCACTTCCGCGACCAGATCCCGCCCGCCGAGCGGCCCGTGGTGTTCATCGGTCCCTTCGAGCACCACTCCAACGAGATCCCCTGGCGCGAGACCATCGCCGACGTGGTGACGATCCGCGAGGACTCCGACGGCCACATCGACCTCGCCCAGCTCGCCGAGGAGCTCGAGCGCCACGCCGACCGGCCCTTGAAGATCGGGTCGTTCTCCGCCGCCTCCAACGTCACCGGCATCGTCACCGACACCGGGGCGGTCGCGACGCTGCTCCACGACCACGGGGCCTTGAGCTTCTGGGACTTCGCCGCCTGCGCGCCCTACGTCGAGATCGAGATGAACGGGCCCGGTGACTCCTACAAGGACGCCCTCTTCATCTCCCCCCACAAGTTCATCGGCGGCCCCGGCACCCCCGGCGTGCTCGTCGTACGCCGCTCCCTGATGACCAACCGCGTCCCGGTGGTGCCCGGCGGCGGCACCGTCATGTACGTCAACCCCACCGAGCACCGCTACCTCGACGACCCCGCCCACCGGGAGGAGGGCGGCACTCCGGCGATCGTCGAGTCGATCCGCGCCGGGCTGGTGTTCCAGCTCAAGCAGGCCGTCGGCGTCGAGACCATCAAGGCCCACGAGGAGGACCTGCTGCGCCGCGCGGTCACCGCCTGGCGGGCCGAGCCGAGCATCCAGATCCTCGGCAACCTCGACGCCCAGCGGCTCTCGATCGTGTCGTTCGTGCTGCGGGCGCCCGACGGCAGCTACCTGCACCACAACTACGTCGTCGCGCTGCTCAACGACCTCTTCGGCATCCAGACCCGCGGCGGGTGCTCGTGCGCCGGCCCGTACGGCCACCGGCTCCTCGACATCGACCTCGAGCGCAGCCACCAGTTCGAGGAGCAGATCGCGACCGGCTGCGAGGGCATCAAGCCGGGCTGGGTGCGGGTCAACTTCAACTACTTCATCGACGAGGACGTCTTCGACTACATCGTCGAGGCGGTGCGCCTGGTGGCGCGCGAGGGCTGGCGGCTGCTGGGCGACTACACCTTCGACCCGGCCAGCGGGCTGTGGCACAACCGGCGCGGCCCGGTCGAGCCCCCGCTGCGGCTGCGGGACGTGACGTACGTCGACGGCGAGATGACCTGGCCCCGGACGACGGCGACGGCCCCCGCCTCGGTGCTGAGGGAGCACCTCGACGAGGGCCGTTCGATCATGGCCGCGGCCGCGGCTCCCGACCTCGAGGGGGTCGCCCACCTGGGCGAGGAGCTCGACGGCCTGCGGTGGTTCGCCCTGCCGGCCTGCTCACTTGCGTGAGGGCAGCACCGTGGCCAGCAGCCCCGCCGCCCCGGCGGCCAGCCACGGCAGCGGCAGCAGCCAGCGGTAGCTGCTCGGGTCGACGGTGCCGCCGGCGTACAACGCCCAGAGCACGGCCATGGCGGCGAAGGCGATCCCCATCACCAGGTGCGTGATGTTGACCGGGTGGGTGCCCTTGTCGGTGTTCATCGCGTGCCTCCCTGCGTGCGGACGACGACCTCGCCGGCGCCCAGGTCGATGTCGACGGTCAGGTCGACGGTGGAGTCGTCGCCTGTGTGGGAACCCGTCCGGTTGATCCCGAGCCCCTCGGTCTGGTCACCGAACACGGTGAGGCTGCCGACCCCGACGTCGGTGTTGGCGAGCACGTCGAGGCCCGTCGGGACGATCACCTCGACCTGCCCCGCGCCGGCGTCGACGCGGACCTCCCGGCCGGCGAGTGCCTCGGGGTCCTCCACCTGCGAGAGGTCGAGGACGAGCTGGCCGCCGTGCAGCTCGTACGTGTCGCGGACCTCGCTGGCCTGCTGCGGGGCGTAGCGCAGGGTCTGCGACTCCCACTGCTCGCTCGCAGCGGTGGCCCACGTGGCCCCGGCTGCCAGGAGGGCGACCAGGATCAGGCCGCCGGCCCGTCCCCAGAAGGCGCCGAGGACCAGCATCCCCGCAGCGATCGCGAGGGCCAGCGCGGGATAGGCGCTGGCCAGCACGTCCACCCCGGCCAGGTCGACGACGAGCAACGTCCCCTCGGCGAGGGCGATGAGCGCCAGGGTGAACCAGAACAGCACCGGTCCCCGCTTGCGCGGGTTCTGCGGACGCAGCCGGGAGTAGTCGATCGGAGGGATCGGCACCCCGGGCGCGGTGTGGGCGTGGGGGTAGGGCTGCCCGAGGTCGGCCGGGGCCGTGCCGGAGGGCGTGCCCGGAGGTGTTCCCGAGGCGCCGGCGGTGGGCGCAGGTCCGGCGTACGGCGTCCACGTGCGCGTGCGGCGGTCGCGCTGGACGAACCAGAGCACCCCCAGCGCGAGTACCGCGATCGGCCACGGGAACCAGTACGCCCC
>JAJPEO010000254.1 GCA_021166815.1 Nocardioides sp. | reverse complement strand
GAAGCCGTCGGCGCCGCCGCGGATCCCGCACGGGTCGGGGGCGGCGATCCGGGTCACTGGGCCACCGGGCGCTTCCCGGTGGCGGCGGCCGACCGGTCGGCATCGTTGACGTCGGCGACCCAGTCCTCGATGGCCCCGCCGACGTGGCGCAGGCGGCGCTCGACCTGCTCGGCGCCCTCGACGAGCAGCACGTGCGCGCGCTCGAGGATGCCGTGCCACGGGCCCTGGTCGGGGGGAGTCTCGACTGCCGTGAGGGCCTTCTCCACCGCAGTGCGGGCGTCCTCGAGGTCGCTGTTGATGGTCCTCAACAACCCCTCGGGGATCCTCATCTCCTCCGTCATGAGGCGTATGTGCCCCGATCGACGCGGTCTCAAACCTGCGTCTCACGAGGGCGTGGATCAGGCGGTCAGGCGGTCCCGCACCTCGGCCTCGGTGAGGCCGAAGTCGGCCAGGTCGTAGGCGTGCCGGGGGGCCCGCGGACCCTGCCGCGTGAGGTCGTGCTCGCGCCGGACGGCGTCGGCGGCCGTCGCGTCCCACGGCAGGCCGAAGGCCTCGTGCACCGCGGCGATCGTGCCGATCGGGTCGGCGACGAGGTCGGTGTAGGAGACGTCGACGAAGCGGTCCTCGCCGGCGCGTTCGCGGCTGCGGAGGTACGCCGCCTGCTCGCGGGCCAGCAGGTCGAGCTGGGTGCGGCCGATGGTCTCGCCCACGAACGTCGTCGACTGCCCGCGCGTCGAGGCCTCCGCCAGCGAGCACATCGAGGCCACGCACTCGACCGGGTCGCGGTGGGTCACGACGATCCGGGCGTCGGGGTAGACCTCGAGCAGGGCGTCGATCGCGACGAGGTGGCTGGGGTTCTTGAGCACCCACCGCTTGTCGGCGTCGTGGAGGCCGATGAGCTGGAGCAGGCGGCGGTGGCGGCGGTAGGCCGGCACCCAGTCGGCCTGCTGCAGCCACGCGGAGTAGCGCGGCACGTGGGCCTGGGTCTCCCACGCCACCGACGTCCCGGCCTGCTGGAGCAACCGCCAGCACTCCTCGTGGGTCGAGGCGTCGGAGTAGTGGATGCCGGCGAGCTCGGGGTTGGCCTCGTGGAAGGCCTGGTAGCCCGCCTGCATCGCGCTGAAGATCGGGTGGTCGTCCCAGGTCTCGCGGGGCGGGCGCGGCTGCGGCAGGTCGGCCAGCCACTGCTCCAGGCCCTGCGCGTGGGGGTCGGCGGTGAGCAGGCGCTGCACGAGCGTGGTCCCCGAGCGCGGCAGCCCGGTCACGAAGACCGGTGCCTCGATCGGCACGTCGGCGTGGGCAGGGTGGTCCTTGAAGCCCTGCTCGGCCATGAGGCGCGCGACCAGCACGCCCTTGACGTCGGCCCGCTTGCGGTGGTTGCCCACTCCGGTCAGTCCGGCCGCACTCGAGCCGAGGTCGTCGACGAGGAGGCGCAACCCCTCCTCGTGCTCGCTGCCGCCGAAGTCGTCGAGGCCCGTGGTGCGCACGGCCGCCGCGACGATGTCGTCGTACGACCCGACGTCGGCCCGCTCACGCCCCAGCATGGAACTCACCGCAGTCGACGTTGAGGATCTGGCCGGTCACCGCGCTGGCCAGGTCGCTGGCGAGGAAGAGCGCCGCGCGCGCCACCTCGTCGGGCGTGGCCAGGCGCTTGAGGTCGGTCGGCTCGGCCTTCTCGGCGTAGACCTCCTCGTGGGTGCGGCCGGTCTCGGCGGCGATCCAGTCGAAGTAGGCCTTGTTGACGTCCTCGTAGATGTAGGACGGCGCGACCGAGTTGACGCGGATGCCGCGCGGCCCGAGCTCGGTCGCGAGGCTGCTGGCGAGGTGGGCGAGCGCGCCCTTGCTGAGCTTGTAGCCGGCGAACTCCGGCTGCGACTGGTAGAGCACGCACGAGTTGACGTTGACGATCGCGCCCTTGGCCGCCGCCAGCGCGTCGGCGAACAGCGCGCTCAGCCGCAGCGGTGCGAAGACGTTGGTCTCGTTGGCGACACGCAGCGCGTCGACGTCGAGGGAGGTGAGCGGGTCCATCGGGGGGATGCCGAAGGCGTTGTTGACGAGCACGTCGACCCGGCCGAACTCGGCCAGCGCCGCCTCGACGAGGCGCTGGCGCGCGGCCTCGTCGGTGATGTCGGTGGGCACGACCAGCGCGCGTCGCCCGAGGCCGCGTACGACGTCGGCCATCTTCTCCAGGCGCCGCTCGGTGCGGGAGACGAGCACGAGGTGGGCGCCCATGCGCGCGGCCTCCTCGCCGAGGGCGCGCCCCAGCCCGGGCCCGACCCCGGAGAGCACGACGACCTTGTCCTGGAGAAGCGTCATGGGGTCACACTAGAACGTGTTCTATGAACCTGGCCACCCTCAGACGTGGCCGCTGAGCTGCTCCAGCCGGGTGGCGAGCTTGTCGAGGAGGGCCGTGCAGGCCTTCGTCGGCATGGGCGAGCGCTTGTCGCCGCCCTGGGAGCAGACGGGGAGCACGTCGATCGAGAGCTTCGCCCCTCCGGCCAGCGCGCGGAGCTCGTCGACCTTGTCGCCGAAGGGCGTGCCGCTGCCGGGGGAGTAGTACGCCACCGCCTCGTCGACCCGGTCGGGGTAGAGGTCGGCCTTCGTCACCGCGATGACCAACCAGATCGGCTGGTCGCGGCGCACGGCCAGCGACGCGATGCGGTGGGCGGTGATCGTCCAGTCCTCGAGCTCGGCGGCGAGCAGCGCCTCCCGGCTGGCCGTAGCGGCCCCGGTCGTGCCGGCCGCGCGCCGCGGCGTCGCATGACCCCAGGCGACCACGTGGAGGACGCCGTCGACGGGCTCGTCGTGGAAGACCTCGTCGAGCGCGCCCAGGCGCGTCGCGGCGTTGTCGCCCGGGACGACCCGGAAGCGGAAGCCGCGCATCCGCGAGGTCCTGCGCGTACGCCGCTCCATCACGGCCGAGCCGACGGCCGTGTCGTCGCTCGCGGCGGCGCGACGCGCGAGGCGGTCGGCCAGGCGGGACTTCCCGACGCCGGTCATGCCGGTGACCGCTACGGTGGGGTAGCGCTTGCGCAGGACGTGGGTGACCTTCCCCGGAGCGGTGGCCAGGGCGCCGATCGCCGTCGTGGCCAGGCCTCCGAGTGCGGCCTTGTTCGTGCTCAGGCGGACGTTCATGCCCCTCATCCTTGCAGGCGTCACCCGGCGCCGGGGCTCACGAGATCATGCGCCGCGCCACGCCGACCTGCCGCGCCTCGATCCGCCGCCGCCACTCGAGGGGGCCGATCGCCTGGGCGTCGAGCTCCGGCACGCGCGAGCGCAGCTCGTCGAAGGGCACCACCTCGACCGTGGGGCCGTCGGCGTGCCCGAGCGGCCTGGCGACCCGCTGCCAGCGCAGCATCATCACGCCCTGGGCGTGCCCGGTGGTCTCCAGCCAGTTGGCCACACCGGGGTCGCGCTCGCTGACCACGTAGCGCAGCATCCCGTCGGCGTCGAGGTGCGACTGGGCGCGCGTCAGCGAGGTCTGGTGGTGCTCGTAGTCGGTGGAGACGTACCACTTCGACCCGACCTGGATCGCCTGGTACGGAGCGTCGGCGCAGGCGGGGACCGTCACGACCATCGCCTCGTCCGGGGTGAGGGAGTAGTGGCCGATGGAGGAGAACTGCGAGGCCAGGCCGCCGGGCGTCGAGGCGGGTGCGGTGAGCGTGTTGACCGGCTCCTTGTAGGTGAACCACTCGGGGAAGGCGAACCACGTCCTGATCCGGCCGACGAGCATCGTGGCGGCGACGCCGTAGCGCTTCTCCACGCTCGCCTCGGTGACGGCGGCGCGGGGGATGCCGGCGGTGTCGAGGCGCTGGATGCGCAGGGTGCCGCGCTCCTCGGTGACCCAGTCGTCGTACACCTCGCGCACGATGAGCGTGGCCCCCTTCCGCAGCCCCAGCTCCGGGCCGAAGCGCCACTCGAAGAAGCCGTCGGGGCCGACCTCGAGGTCGCGGTCGTCGAACGCGACCACGGACTGCGGCGCGCCGGTGTCGGAGTAGGTGCCGTCCATGACCTGGAAGGACAGGTCGGTGGTGGTGCCGCGCCGGCCCGACACGACGTACGACGCGCCCTCGGTGAGGTGGGCGTTGAAGTAGATGGCGTCGGGGTTGTCCAGGCCCTGCCGGGCGTACTGGTGCGTGGGGTTGACCAGCACCGGGTGGTCGAGGTCGTAGTCGAAGGCCATCTGCAGTGAGGACCGGATCGACCCGGCGAGGTAGTCGAGGCCCTCGGCCAGCTCGGCCGGGGTCACCTCGAAGGGCGGTTTGCGGATCAGCCCCTCCGCCTCGGCGATGGCCTCGCGGAACGCGTCGAGCGACACCCCGCTCACACCTTCGCGATCACGGACTCGGCGTACGACTCCAGGTGTCGCACCTTGTCCGCCAGGGGCTCGTCGTCCTGGCCCATCACGTAGGGCACGCGGAAGCCGACGATGCAGTCGGTGACGCCCTTGTCCTCGAGGCGCTTGATGCCGTCGGGGGTGTAGGCGTCGTAGCTGATGACGTGGACCTGGAAGTCCTCGCGCGTGTCGCCCTCGGCGCGCCGGATCTCCGCGAGGCGGGCGAGCAGGCGGTCGAGCTCCTCGCCGTCGCCGCCGGCGTGCATCCAGCCGTCGCCCTTGAGCACCGCCCGACGCAGCGCCGCGTCGGAGTGCCCGCCGACCAGCAGCGGGATGGGGGAGGGCGGCGCCGGGGTCTGCTTCATCGACTCGATCTGGAAGAACTCCCCGGAGTAGGAGAAGAAGTCGCCGCTCCACAGCCCGCGCATGATGTCGATGCACTCGTCGGTACGCCGGCCGCGGCGCTCCCACGGCACGCCCATCGCCGCGAAGTCCTCCGGCCACGGGGACAGGCCCACGCCGAGGGTGAGCCGGCCGCCCGAGAGGAACGCGATCGACGACGCCTGCTTGGCGACGAGCACGGGCGGGCGCACGGGGAGCTTGAGGACGAAGGGCGAGAAGCGCAGGGTCGTCGTCACCGCCGCGAGGTGCGTGACGAGCACCATCGTCTCGATGAACTCCTTGTCCTCCAGGAACTCCCGGTCGCCCGTGTCGGTGTAGGGATAGGTCGAGTCCGACACCTCGGGGTAGATCAGCGAGTCCGCGACCGTCATCGTGGTGTAGCCGGCCGCCTCGGCGGCCTGGGCCAGCGGCGCGTAGAGCTCGGCGCGGGTCATGGCCTCGGCGTAGGTGAACCTCATGGACGCAACATTAGAACGAGTTCTAGTGTGGGTCCATGGAGCTTCCCGAACTCGCCGACCGCGAGGAGATCCGCGCGGTCATCACGCGGTACACCCGCCTGGTCGACAGCGACGCCCTCGACAGCGGGCAGTACGACCCCTCGCAGGTCTTCACCGACGACGCCACGCTCGACTACTCCTCCGCCGGTGGGCCGGTCGACACGCCCGCGGTCACCCTCGCCTGGGTCCGCGAGATGAAGTCGGCGTTCGCCCGCTGGCAGCACCTCATCGGCCAGGTCGACATCACCCTCGACGGCGACACGGCCCGCGCCACCGCGTACCTCACCAACCCGATGGTCGCCACCAACCCCGACGGCACCGAGACCGTCATCGAGGTCGGCGGCTACTACCACCACGAGCTCGTCCGCACCGCCGACGGCTGGCGCTCGCGCCACATGGTCGACGAGCTCGTCTGGACCCGCTGAGAGGACCTCGCGATGGAGAAGCCGCCCAACCTCTACGCTCCCTGGGTCCGCGGGGTGCTCAAGCACGGCGGGCGGGCACACGTCGCGCTCTACCGCGCCACCGGTGGCCGCATCGGCGGCAAGTGGCGCGTCGGCGCCGGGTGGAGCAAGCCCGTGCCCGTGCTGCTGCTGGACCACGTCGGTCGATCCAGTGGCACGACGTACACCACGCCGCTGCTGCACCTGCGTGACGGTGACGACGTGGTCGTCGTCGCGAGCTCGGGCGGGATGGACCGCACCCCGCAGTGGTACCGCAACCTCCAGGCCCACCCCGACACCCGGCTGCAGATCGGGCGCGAGGTCATCGACGTCCACACCCGCACTGCGACGCCGGAGGAGCGCGAGCGGCTGTGGCCCCGGCTGGTCGACGTCTACGCCGACTTCGACTCCTACCAGTCGTGGACCGACCGGGTCATCCCGGTCGTGATCTGCGAGCGCCGGTGAACGAGGATTGGGCCGGGCGCGTTCGTTTGTGACAATGGCTGCGTGATCGACACCGAGAAGCGCCCCGTGCTCGCCGGCCTCGTCGCCCTCGCGACCGTGGCCGTGGTCTTCGGCGTGCTCGGTGGCCTGTTCGCGGCGTTCGGTGTCAAGGTCGCCGGCATCGGCGAGGGCGGCGGCGGTTCGGGCAGCAGCGGCGAGGCGGCGATGTACATCCCCGAGCCGACCGAGACCGAGAGCGAGACCGCCCAGCAGCAGCCCCAGGAGCAGGAGCCGTCCAACGAGCCGTCGGAGTCGGAGGCGCCGCAGAAGGGCATCAACCTGACCGTCGGCCAGTCGTCCGTGGCCCCGATGCAGCAGATCGACCTCACCGGCACCTATCCGACCGGGGAGGGCTCGGTCCTGCAGGTGCAGCGCTTCGAGGGTGGCGGTTGGGCCGACTTCCCCGTGACCATGTCGGTCAGCGGGCAGACGTTCTCGACGTACGTCATGACCGGCCGACTCGGCGTCAACCGCTTCCGCGTGATCGACACCGACAGCAAGGTGGCGTCCAACCCGGTCAGGGTGACCGTCGGCTGAGGCCGAGCCGCCGGGTCCAGTAGCCGACCCACCCCGTGCCGAGCAGGGCCAGCCCGCCCACGACCAGGCTGGCCGTCGCGAGCGGCGCTACCGCCGCGACGGCGCTGACCATCAGCGGGCCGCCGCTGTTGCCGATGTCGCCGCACAGGCGCCACGCGCCGAGGAACTGGGCGCGCCCGACGGCGGGTGCGACGTCGGCGCCGGTGGTCATCACGATGCCGGAACCGAGGCCGTTGCCCACGGCGATGAGCAGCATGACCAAGGTGACGCCGACCGCCGTGGTGGCCAGGGGCAGGAGCAGGCAGGCCACCGCCATGGACAGCACGACCGGCACCGCGACGACGGCTCGGCCGCGGGTGTCCATCAGCCACCCTCCCGGCCACATGAAGGCGACGTCGACGGCTGCCGCGACGGCGAAGATCAGCGACGTCGTCGAGGCCGAGATGCCGATGTTCTCCGCCCACAGCGGCAGCAGGCTGGCCCGCAGCGACCGGCTGGCGCCCAGGATGACGACCGCGACGCCGAGGGTCGCGAGGGTGCGGCGGTGCTCGCGGATCACCGCCCACACCGACAGGTGCCCGGTGGCGCGGGCCTCGTCGCGCGACTCCTTGCCGAAGTCGGGCATCATCCGCGCCATCACCGCCGAGACCACCGACATCGCCCCGGCCAGCCAGAAGACGCTCGGCAGGCCGAACACCGTGAGCAGCCCGGCGCCCAGCAACGGCCCGACGAGCACGCCGATGCGGTAGGTCCCGCCGAGCATCGACATCGCCCGGGCGCGGTAGTGCTCGGGCACCGCGTCGATGAGGAAGCCCTGCCGGGCGATGAGGAAGACCGTCCACGACATCCCGCTCAGGAACACCGCCGCGCTCAGGCCCAGCACCGAGTCGGTGAGGGCCGCGAACGACATGGCCACCGCGTCCACCGCGCCGACGGCGAGCAGGGCGGTGCGCTCGCCGATCCGCGCCACCAGTGCCCCGGCCGGCAGGCTCGCCGCGAGCATGCCGAGGCTCAGCACCGCCACGACCGCCGCCGCGGTCGCCACGTCCGCGCCCAGGTCGCGGGCGCGCAGCGCGAGCACCGGCATCACGGCGCCGTGCCCGACGGAGCTGACGACCGAGGGGCCGTACGCCACCCACCAGATGTCGCGCAGCCGGAACTCGGTGTCGGCTGGCGGGGTCACGTCAGGCAGGTTAGTGGCGCGCGCAACGTGGGGCGGCGAAGTACGCTCCCCTCTCGTGACGTCCCACCTGCAGCCCCTGTCCCTGCCCGGATCCGCCGACTGGCTCACCTGGGTCGCCGAGCGCGGTGACGGCCAGCTCGCCGAGGCCCGCCGCCTGGTCGACGAGCTCAAGGCGAACCCGCCCGCCGAGGCGCTCGCGGCGCTGCGCCGGTGGGACGCCGTGCAGACCGCGATCGACAACGCCGCCTCCATCGCGTCGCTCTTCGCCGAGGTCCACCCCGAGGAGCCGGTGCGCGACCGCGCCGACGAGCTGATGCAGGAGGTGCAGAAGCTCAGCACCGACCTCAGCCTCGACCAGGACCTGTACGCCGTCCTCGCCGGGCTCTCGCCCGACGGCCTCGACGCCGACGCCACCCGCGTCCTCGAGCGCACCCTGCGCGACTTCCGCCGCGCCGGTGTCGACCGCGACAAGGAGACCCGCGCGCGGCTGCGCGAGCTCAACGAGAAGGCCGTCCTGCTGTCGCAGGACTTCGGCCGTAACATCCGCGACGACGTCCGGTCGATCAAGGTCGCCCCGGAGCGCCTCGAGGGGTTGCCGCAGGACTGGATCGACGCCCACCCGGCCGGTGACGACGGCCTCGTGACCGTCACGACCGACTACCCCGACCTGTTCCCCTTCCTGACCTTCGCCGCCGACCGCGACGCCCGTGCCGACCTGTCCCTGGCCAAGAACACGATCGCCTGGCCAGCCAACGACGCGGTCCTGCAGGACCTGCTCGCGGTGCGCCGCGAGACCGCGTCGCTGCTGGGCTACGACTCCTGGCCCGACCTCGACGCCGAGGTCAAGATGATCGGCAGCGGGCAGGCCATCGCGGAGTTCATCGAGCGCATCAGCGGCCTGGTCGCCGAGCGCGCGGTCTCGGACAAGGCCGAGCTCCAGGACCGGATGCGCCAGGACCACCCCGACGCCGAGCTGGCCTCGTACGACTCCAGCTACTACTCCGAGCTCGTGCGCCGCGAGCAGTACGGCGTCGACGGCCAGAAGATCCGCACCTACTTCCCGTTCGAGCAGGTCCGCCAGGGCCTCCTCGACGTCACCGGGCGCCTCTTCGGCCTGGAGTGGACCCCCGTCGCCGCCGCGGACGCCGGCACCTGGCACGACGAGGTCGCGACGTACGACGTCAGCCTCGACGGCCGCCGCATCGGGCGCATCCACCTCGACCTCCACCCGCGCGAGGGCAAGTACAAGCACGCCGCGCAGTTCGACCTCGTGCGCGGCGTCACCGGGCGCCAGCTCCCCGAGGGCGTGCTGGTCTGCAACTTCAACCGCGGCCTGATGGAACACGACGAGGTCGTCACGCTCTTCCACGAGTTCGGCCACCTCGTGCACCACGTGCTCGGCGGCCAGGTCGACTGGGTGCGGTTCAGCGGAGTCGCGACCGAGTGGGACTTCGTCGAGGCGCCGAGCCAGATGCTGGAGGAGTGGGCCTGGGACGCCGACGTGCTCGCCACCTTCGCGCGCGACGCGGCCGGCGAGACGATCCCGGCCGACCTCGTCGCGGCGATGCGCCGCGCCGACGACTTCGGCAAGGGGGCCCACGCCGCGCAGCAGATGGCGTACGCCGCCCGTTCCTACTACTTCCACGCCGAGCCGCACGACGACCTCAGCGCGCTCAGCGACGAGCTGCAGTCGAAGTACTCGGTCTACCCGCCCTTGCCCGGTGGCCACATGCACTGCAACTTCGGCCACCTCGACGGCTACTCGTCGGGCTACTACACCTACATGTGGTCGATGGTCATCGCGAAGGACATGTTCTCCGCGTTCGACCGCGACGACATGTTCGCCCCCGAGGTCGCGCAGGCCTATCGCGACAAGGTGCTCGCGCAGGGCGGGCGTGCCGACGCGGCCGACCTGGTGGCCGACTTCCTCGGGCGCCCGTACTCCTTCGACGCGTTCGCGGCCTGGCTGTCCGAGTGAGGCTCTGACCCCGGGGGCTCAGGGCACCCAGTCGAAGACGTCGGGGTCCGGGCCCATCCGGCCGGCCGGGCCGCGGTCGAGCCCGTCGACGACGCTCATCTGCTCGGGCGACAGCTCGAAGTCCAGGACGTCGAAGTTGGACCGCAGCCGCTCGGAGTGGGTGGTCTTCGGGAAGACCACGTCCCCGCGCTGGATGTGCCAGCGCAGCGCGACCTGGGCGGGGGTACGCCCGAGCTGTGACGCGATCTCGCCGATCTGCTCGTCGTCGCCGACGGCACCGCGCGCGATCGGCGCCCACGCCTCGGTGACGACGCGGTGCCGGCGGTTGGCGGAGCGCACGTCCTCGTTGGCGAAGAACGGGTGCACCTCCACCTGGTTGATCACCGGCGCGACGCCGGTCTCGGCGACGATGCGGTCGAGGTGGGCGGGCTGGAAGTTGGACACGCCCACCGACGTGGTCAGCCCCTCGGCCGCCACCTCGGTCATCGCGCGCCACGTCGACACGAAGTCGCCGTCGTAGCGCGTGGGCAGCGGCCAGTGGATGAGGAAGAGGTCGACGCGGTCGAGCCCGAGCCGCTCGAGGGACTCGACGAGGCTGCGACGTACGTCGTCGGGCCGGTGGTTGTCGTTGTTGAGCTTGGTGGTGACGTACAGGTCCTCGCGGGCGATGCCGGAGGCCGCCAGCGCGCGGCCGACGCCCGCCTCGTTGCCGTACATCTGGGCGGTGTCGACGTGGCGGTAGCCGATGTCCAGCGCCTCGGCCACGATGTCGGTGACCTCCGCGTCGGGGACCTGGAAGGTGCCCAGCCCCAGCTGCGGGATGGACGTGCCGTCGTGGAGTGCGATCTGCGGGACGCTCATGCCCCCCAATGTAGGGCGCTGCTCCCCAAGCCCATGCAACCGGCAGTTAGCGGCACTTCCCGGCGCGAATTCGCGACGGCCAGTGACACTAACTGCCGGTTACATGGGGCGGGGGCGCGACGGGGTGAGGGTGGCCAGGCGCTCGGCCACGGCGTCGCCGAACTCGCGGTGCCCGCCCTCGGTGAGGTGCAGGCCGTCGCCGAGGTAGGCCAGGTCGAGGTCGGTGGTGGTGACGTACGGGACGCGGTACTCCGTGCTGAGCTCGGCCAGCAGCAGGTCCACACGCCGTACGGCTCCCTCGCGCGCCGGGGCCGGCACGGGGCCGACGACGACCACCCGCTGTCCGGCCAGGACCTCCATGAGGCGCCGGAAGCCGGCGTCGGTCGCCGCGTTGGGCTGGTCGAAGTCGTTGAGCCCGCCCTCGACCACGACCACGTCGGCACCGCCGGCGACAGCGTCGGCCGCGCGGTCGGCGAAGGAGACCCGGCCGCAGCCACTCGCCCAGGCGCTGAAGCCCGACCCGGAGAAGCCGGCCACGTGGACCTCGCCGTCGAGCCGGCTGGGCCAGGAGCCCGCGAGGTCGTCGAGGCCGAGCCCCACCGACCACGAGTCGCCGATGACGACGATCCGTTCGCCCGACCCGGTCACCGTGCGGGCGCGGTCGGCGGCGTCGACCCGGTGGCGCTCGCAGCGCTTCACCCCGGCGTCGGCGTGGTCGGCCATCCCGTAGCCCAGGAGGGTCGCGCACAGCAGCGCCGCGGCCAGGGCGCCCATCAGCCGGCGCGGGCTGCTCCCCCGGTGGACCATGGGAGAAGTGTCCCCGTTCGCCGACGCGTTCGTGGCGTTACCGGGCAGCCGGTCCCCCGAATGGTGGTCGATCGGCCCTGTCGCAGTCCCTCCGCAGGGGTGTTTCCAGGGCCGGTACGGTCGAGCCGAAGATGTCCCAGCCACGTCGCAACCCCCCAGGAGACCACCGTGACAACCCCGTCGCTCGCATCCAGTCCCGTGCAGGGAATGAGGTTCGGGGAGCTCGACATCGCCTACGACGACCGCGTCCTCGTGCCCCGCGAGTGGACCCTCGCCCAGTCCGACTGGGTCGGGGAGCTGTTGCTGGTCGTGCCCGAGGGCGACGCCCTGGAGCTGTGCTGCGGTGTGGCGCACATCGGCCTGCACGGGCTGCTGCACTCGCGTCGTCGGCTGGTGGTCGTGGACGACAACCCGGTCGCGTGCGAGCACGCGCTGGCCAACGCCGAGCGCGCGGGCATGGCCGACCGCGTCGAGGTGAGGCAGGGCCGGGTCGACGGCGCCCTGGCGCCCGATGAGCGGTTCGCGCTGGTCATCGCGGATCCGCCGTGGGTGTCCAGCGTCCGGGTGGGCGACTTCCCCGAGGACCCCGTGCACGCCATCGACGGCGGGGAGGACGGGCTCGCGATGGTCCGTACCTGCCTCGCGGTCGCGCGCGACCACGTCCTGCCCGGCGGCGTGCTCCTGCTGCAGGTCGGCCCGGACCAGGTGGACGACGTCGCGACGCTGGCGGCCGACCACGACCACGGCCTGGTGGAGGTGCGCCGTGCCGGCGACCGGGGCGCGCTGGTGCGCCTGGACCTGATGGAGGAGCAGCGATGAGGGTGCCGATGCCGCGTGGCCCGATCAGCACGGCGGTGGCCGAGGTGCTGAGGGGCGCCGTCCGCGACCTGCCTGCGCTCGACCTGCCGGACCCCGAAGACGCTTCGGGGGTCCTCGAGGACGACGACGTGCAGCTCGCTCTCTGGATGCTCCACCAGCTGCACTACGACGACTTCGACGGCGGTGCCGCCGCCCTGGAGTGGGATCCCGCGCTCATCGCACTGCGGCGTGGGCTCGAGGACCTGCTGCTGGCGGACCTGAGGGAACGCACCGCCGACGTGGTGGAGGCCGCCCGCGCCGAGGACGGCGGGCCGGGGCTCGCCGAGCGGCTGTTCACGATGGTCGACAGCTTCGACGGGGCCGGCACCTCGACCCTGCTCCAGCGTGAGGCCACCGCCGAGCAGTTCGCCGAGCACCTGGTGCACCGCAGCATCTACAACCTGCGCGAGACCGATCCGCAGGTCTTCGCGATGCCGCGCCTGCCCGGGCGCGCACAGGTGGCGATGGCCGAGCTGGTCTACGACGAGTACGGCGCGGGCCGGCCGGACCGGCGCCACAGCCTGCTGTTCGCCGAGGCGATGGAGGCCTGCGGGCTCGATCCCACCCCGGGCGCGTACGTCGACGTCCTGCCTGCCACGACCCTGGTGATCGTCAACGTGATGCACCTCTTCGCCCTGCGCCGCGACCTCGTGGCCGCATCGGTCGGCCACTACGGCGCCTTCGAGGCGACCAGCTCGGCGCCCAGCCAGCGGGCGTCGAACGGGGCCGAGCGGCTCGGGCTCGACCAGCGCGTGCGCGACTACTTCGACGAGCACGTCGAGGCCGACGCCGTCCACGAGCAGCTGGTCTTCCGCGACGTCTGCGAGGCCGTGGTCGAGGCGGACCCGGACCAGGAGGAGCTCGTACTGCTGGGAGCGGCGAGCTGCCTGGTCGTGGAGGACGCCGCCGCCGCGCCCGTCGTCGAGGCCTGGCAGGCCGACCGCAGCAGCCTGCTCGCGCCGGCGGCCCAGGAGGCGTCGTGACCGAGCGGACGAAGTCGGTCCGCCTCACGCCGTGCCCCGACGGGCCGATCCTGGTCCGCGGCGCCGACGAGGTGGTGGACGAGGACGGGGTCGCGCACCCGGTCACGCGCGCCGTCGTGGCGTTGTGCAGGTGCGACATGTCGCAGCGGATGCCATGGTGTGACGGCACGCACCGGGCGGCCGCCCGGGCACGCATCAACAGGGAGGCCAAGCAGTGACCGACACGGGCACCGACGCCGCGAGCACGAGCTCCGTCCGCTACCGCGACCTGGCACGCCTGGCGTGGCGCCACGGTCGCTCCGACCTGCTCGCCGACGCCGGCCTCGACCAGTTCACCTTCGGTGACGAGGAGGGGCCGCTGGGAGACGAGGGCAAGGCCGAGCAGCTCACCCGCGACCTCGAGGCGATGGGGCCGACCTTCGTCAAGCTCGGCCAGCTGCTCTCGACGCGCTACGACCTGCTGCCGGCGGCGTACACCTCCGCGCTGGCGCGGCTGCAGGACGAGGTCGAGCCGTTCCCGTTCGAGGACGTACGCCGGATCGTGGAGGAGGAGCTGGGCGGCGAGCTGCGCCACCTCTTCCTCGACTTCGACGAGACGCCCGTCGCCGCCGCGTCCCTCGGCCAGGTCCACCGGGCCACCTTGCCGACCGGCCGCGAGGTCGTCGTCAAGGTCCAGCGGCCGGGGGTGCGCGATGCCGTGCGCTCCGACATGGAGATGCTCGGCAAGCTCGCCGCCGCCGCCGACAAGCGCACCGACGCCGGGCGCCGCTACGGCCTCGGCAAGCTGGTCGCCCAGTTCGGCCGCTCGCTCGCCGGGGAGCTCGACTACCGCCGCGAGGCCCGCAACCTCGCGAAGTTCATCGAGCTCAGCGAGCCGTACGACCTGCTCCTCGTGCCCGAGCCGGTGATGACGCACACGACCGGCCGCGTCCTCACGATGGACCACGTCGAGGGTCGCAAGGTCACCGACGTCGGCAAGCTGGGGATGCTCGACGTCGACTCGCGCCCGATCGTGGAGCAGCTGTTCTCCTTCTACCTCACGATGATGCTCGACAAGGGGCTCCTGCACGCCGACCCCCACCCGGGCAACCTCCTGCTCACCGACGACGGCCGGCTGGCGCTCATCGACTTCGGCATGGTCGTGACCGTGCCGCCGCGTCTGCAGGACTCAGTGCTCAAGCTGCTGCTCGCGATCAGCGACGGCGACGGCGAGGAGGCGGCCCGGACCCTGGCGGCCATGGGCCACCCCCTGCCCGACTACGACGCGGCTGCCTTCCGCGACGACGTGTCCCACCTCGTCTCCGAGGCCATCAACGCGGGCAGCGACCTCCAGGCCGGCTCGGTGCTGGTCGAGCTCAGCCGGCTCTCCGCCGCCCACGGCCTGCGCCCGCCGGCGGAGATGTCCATGGTGGGCAAGGCGCTGCTCAACCTCGACGAGGCCACGCTCCACCTCGACCCGGACTTCTCCCCGGCCGACGCGTTGCGGGACAACGTGGGGCAGATGATGGCCGGCGGCCTGCGCGTGAGCCCGGGCGGGCTGATGGCGGCCGCGGTGGAGGCCAAGGAGTTCACCGCGATGCTGCCCAAGCGGGCCAACCGCATCATGGAGAACCTCGCCGAGGGCGAGTTCCACCTCCAGGTGCACGCGATCGACGAGGAGCGCCTGCACACCGTGCTCCAGCGCGTGGCCAACCGCATCACGCTCGGGATCATCATCGCGGCCACCATCCTCGGCGCGGCGCTGCTGGCGCGCGTGCCGAGTGACACCGAGGTGCTCGGGCTGCCGGTGGTCGCGCTGTTCTTCTTCGTCTTCGCGGTCTGCGCGGGCGTCGCCCTCACCATCTGGATCATCACGACCGACCGCAAGGTCGCCCGGACGCAGCGCGACACGTCAGCGAGGAAGGACGTGCTGTGACCAAGGAACAGCTCCTCGCCGCGTACGACGCCCACCTGCGCGAGGAGGGCGAGCTGGCGGGTGCCCACGCCGTCGAGCGCCACGGGCCGGTGGTGTGGGCGGAGTTCTCCCACGGCGGTTTCGTCACCTACCGCACACTGGGCGGCCTGGTCGGTGCCGAGCTGGACCGGCTCATCGCCGAGACCGTGGCCCACTTCCGCGACGCCACGTCGGTGCGGACCTTCGAGTGGAAGACGCGGGGGCACGACGCTCCCGCCGACCTCCCCGAGCGCCTCGCGGCCCACGGCCTGGTGGGGGAGGAGGTCGAGACGGTGATGCTGGGCGAGGCCCGCCTGCTCGCCGTCGACGTCGACCTGCCCGAGGGCGTCGTCGTACGCCGCATCGGCGACGGCCACGACACGCGCGTCGACGTCGAGCGGATGGTGGCGCTGCAGGACTCCGTGTTCAGCCACCGCGGTCCGACGGCTGCGTCCGTGCTCGAGGAGATCCTGCTGGGCGAGAACGAGTACTGGATCGCCGAGGCCGAGGGCCGGGTCGTCTCTGCAGGTCGCCTCCAGCCCGTGCGCGGCACCCCGTTCGCCGGCCTGTGGGGCGGCTGCACCGACCCCGGCTGGCGCGGTCGCGGCATCTACCGCGCCCTCGTCAGCGCCCGCGCCCGGTCGGCCCTCGACCGGGGGATCGAGTTCATGCACTCCGACTGCACGGCGATGTCGCGCCCGATCCTCGAGCGCAGCGGCCTCGTGGCCGTGACCACGACGACCCCGTACGTCTGGACGCGCTGAGGCTGTCTTTCGGGGTAGTCAGGGACACCCCGGTGGGTTTCGGTCGCCTCAAACCACCGCCGTGTCCCGAACTACCCCGAGTGCGGTGTCCCCGGGAATAGACCCGGTGTCGGTGCGTTGAACCGGGTGCGTAGAGTTGAGCGCAAGCGGCTCAAGTCTGTTGAGACGCTTCCCAGACATCCAAGCACCAAACCAGCGCCCGGACCCCGGGCCAGCACCAGGAGGAAACCATGGCTCGTGCGGTCGGAATCGACCTCGGTACGACGAACTCCGTCGTCGCCGTCCTCGAAGGTGGCGAACCCACCGTCATCGCGAACGCCGAGGGCGCCCGGACCACCCCGTCCGTCGTGGCCTTCGCCAAGAACGGCGAGGTCCTCGTCGGTGAGGTCGCCAAGCGGCAGGCCGTCACCAACGTCGACCGCACCATCCGCTCGGTCAAGCGACACATGGGCGAGGACTGGAAGGTCCAGATCGACGACAAGTCGTTCAACCCCCAGCAGATCAGCGCCTTCGTGCTCCAGAAGCTCAAGCGCGACGCGGAGGCCTACCTCGGCGAGACCGTGACCGACGCCGTGATCACGGTCCCGGCGTACTTCTCCGATGCCCAGCGCCAGGCCACCAAGGAGGCCGGCGAGATCGCGGGCCTCAACGTCAGCCGCATCGTCAACGAGCCCACCGCGGCCGCCCTGGCGTACGGCCTCGACAAGGGCGACGACCAGACGATCCTGGTCTTCGACCTCGGTGGCGGCACGTTCGACGTGTCCCTGCTCGAGATCGGTGAGGGCGTCGTCGAGGTCAAGGCGACCTCCGGCGACAACCACCTCGGTGGCGACGACTGGGACAACCGCATCGTCGAGTGGATGGTCACCAAGTTCAAGAACGCCAACGGGGTCGACCTCGGCGCCGACAAGATCGCCAAGCAGCGCCTCCAGGAGGCCGCCGAGAAGGCGAAGATCGAGCTGTCCGCGAGCTCGGAGACCACGATCCACCTGCCGTACATCACCCACGGCGAGGGCGGGCCGCTCCACTTCGAGGAGAAGCTGAGCCGCTCGGAGTTCCAGAAGATGACCCAGGACCTCCTCGACCGCACCAAGACCCCGTTCCAGAACGTCCTCAAGGACGGCGGCGTCGCGGTCGCCGACATCGACCACGTGGTCCTCGTCGGTGGCTCGACCCGCATGCCCGCGGTGGTCGAGGTCGTCAAGGACCTGCTCGGCGGCAAGGAGCCCAACAAGGGCGTCAACCCCGACGAGGTCGTCGCGCTGGGCGCCGCGCTCCAGGCCGGCGTGCTCAAGGGCGAGGTCAAGGACGTGCTGCTCCTCGACGTCACCCCGCTGAGCCTCGGCATCGAGACCAAGGGCGGCGTCATGACCACCCTGATCGAGCGCAACACCACGATCCCGACCAAGCGCTCGGAGATCTTCACCACCGCCGACGACAACCAGCCGTCAGTCGAGATCAAGGTCGCCCAGGGCGAGCGCCAGATGTGGTCGCAGAACCAGCCCCTCGGCAACTTCGAGCTGACCGGCCTCCCGCCGGCCCCGCGCGGCGTGCCGAAGATCGAGGTCACCTTCGACATCGACGCCAACGGCATCGTCCACGTCTCCGCCAAGGACCAGGCGTCCGGCCGCGAGCAGTCGATGACGATCTCCGGCGGCAGCGCCCTGTCCAAGGACGAGATCGACCGCATGGTCAAGGAGGCCGAGCAGTACGCCGAGGAGGACGCCAAGCGTCGCGAGACGGTCGAGGCCCGCAACCAGGCCGACCAGCTCGTCTACACGACCGAGAAGTTCCTCACCGACAACGAGGACAAGCTCCCCGAGGACGTGCGGACCGAGGTCAAGGCCGACGTCGACGCCCTCAAGGAGACCCTGGCCAAGGACGACGCGACCGCCGAGGAGCTCACGGCCGGCGTGACCAAGCTCAACGAGTCGAGCCAGAAGATGGGCGCCGCGATGTACGCCGCCGCCGAGGCCGACCAGGCTGCAGCGGGTGGGGCCACCGGGGCGACCGGCGAGTCCGACGACGACGTGGTCGACGCCGAGATCGTCGACGAGCCCACCGACGAGGGTGAGTCCAAGTGACCGATGAGTCCTTCGGAGACCAGGCCTCCCAGATGGTCAACGAGACGGAGGTGGAGGCCCCTGCCCAGCAGGGGTCTCCCCACCACTCGCCGACCGCCGACGAGCCCGGCCCGGAGGACACCTCGGGTGTCTCCGACATGGTCGAGGAAGGCGCTCCCGTCGAGCCGGTCGACGTCGCCGACGTCGAGGCCGGTCCGTCGCTGGAGGAGCAGCTCGCGGAGCGCACCTCCGACCTGCAGCGGCTGCAGGCGGAGTTCCTCAACTACAAGCGCCGCGTCGAGCGCGACCGTCAGGTCGTGGCCGAGAACGCCACCTGGAAGGCCCTGACCCCGATCGTCGACGTGCTCGACACGATCGACCGGGCCAAGGAGGCGGGCGAGGACGACCCCGGGTTCCACGCGGTCGCCGACCAGCTCACCAACGCGGTCGGGCAGTCCGGCCTCGTCCGCTTCGGCGAGCCGGGCGACGTGTTCGACCCCAACCTGCACGACGCCCTGAGCCACATGGGCACCGACCCGGACGTCCAGGTCACGACGTGCAAGCACATCGCCAAGGCCGGCTACCGGCTGGGCGACCGGGTGATCCGGGCCGCCCAGGTGCTGGTCGTCGACCCGGCAGACGACTGACCCCGTACGCGTCATGCGGATCCGCACCCATGGGTGCGGGTTCGCATGACGCAAGGCGGAGCACCCACCAGATTCTCGAAGGGAGGTTGACGCATGGCTGACGAGACCGGCTTCCGCAACGACTGGGCGACCAAGGACTTCTACAAGGTCCTGGGCGTGGCCAAGGACGCGAGCCAGGCCGACATCAAGAAGGCCTACCGCAAGCTCGCGCGCGACAACCACCCTGACTCCCACCCCGACGACGCCGCCAAGCACGAGCGCTTCAAGGCGGTCGCCGAGGCCTACGACGTCGTGGGTGACGCCGAGAAGCGCAAGAAGTACGACGAGTTCCGCTCGGTCGCCGCGTCCGGTGGGTTCGGCCCGGGCATGGGCGGGGGCTTCCCCGGTGGCTTCGGCGGCGGTGGCGGCGCGGGCGGCTTCAACCTCGACGACCTGCTCCGCAGCTCCGGCAGTGGCGGCGGTGGCTTCGGCGACATGTTCGGCGACCTGTTCGGTGGCGGCGGGCGGCGTACCCACCAGCCGCGGGCACGCCGCGGCGCCGACGTGGAGACGACGGCGACCATCGGCTTCACCGACGCCCTCGACGGCGTCACGATCTCGCTGCGGCTGTCCTCCGACGCCGCGTGCGCGACCTGCCAGGGCACCGGCGGCAAGCCGGGCACCAAGCCCCACATCTGCCCCGAGTGCGAGGGCGCCGGCTACGTCGTCGCCGGCGTCGGCGGTGCGTTCTCGATGAACGAGACCTGCCCGCGCTGCCGCGGACGGCAGCTGGTCTACGACCAGGCCTGCCCGACCTGCCACGGCAGTGGCCGTGGCACCTCCACCCGCTCGATCCAGGCGCGCATCCCCGCCGGGGTCAAGGACGGACAGAAGATCCGCCTCAAGGGCAAGGGCGCACCCGGCGAGAGCGGCGGGCCGGCCGGGGACCTGTTCGTCACGGTCAAGGTCAGCCCCCACCGCGTGTTCGGCCGCAAGGGCGACAACCTCACCATCGACGTTCCGGTCTCCTTCGACGAGGCGGCACTCGGCGCCGAGGTCAAGATCCCGACGCTCGGTGGTGCCCCGGTGACCCTCAAGATCCCCGCCGGCACCCCCAACGGCCGCACCTTCCGCGTGCGCGGCAAGGGCGCCACCCGCAAGGACGGCACCAGGGGCGACCTGCTCGCCACCATCGAGGTGGCGGTGCCCGCCAGCCTCGACCCGACCGCGCGCGAGGCGCTCGAGGCCTATCGTGCTGCCACGGCCGGCAAGCCGTTGCGGGCCAACCTCTTCGAGGAGGCGTGATGAGCTTCGCCGTCCCGCCCCCCGACGCGGCCGTCTACGTCATCTCCGTCGCCGCCGAGCTCACCGGGCTGCACCCGCAGACCCTGCGCGCCTACGAGCGGATGGGCCTGATCACCCCGGGCCGCACCGGTGGTGGGGGACGGCGCTACTCCCACCGCGACCTGGAGCTGCTGCGCCAGATCGCCGACCTCACCGCGTCGGGGATCGGCATCGAGGGAGTACGCCGCATCCTGCAGCTCGAGCAGCGCGTCGACGCGCTGCAGGCCCGCAACGCCGAGCTGATCGCCGAGCTCGAGGCCACGCGGGAGGCGCTGCGCCAGGCGATGGGCCGGCCCGCGTCCTCCTCCGACCGCCTTCCGGTGCTGCACAGCGCGATGGCGCAGTCGCTCGTCGTCTGGAGACGCGGGCACTGACCAGCCACTAGCATTCCGGGATGATCCGGGTGCTCATGGTGGTTCCGCTGCTGGCGGTCGCAGGCTGCGGCACGACGTCCACCGCTGACGAGCCCAGCCCGAAGGAGCGTCTCGAGCAACTGTCCGCGCGGTCGCCGTCGGGGATCCTCTACTCCATCCGGCAGGGCCTCGACGAGCCCTACGTCGTCGAGTACCTCGTGGACGGCGCCGAGGACGCGAGCTCCACGTTCATCCACGACGGCGACACCATGCGGGCCGAGCGGCCCGACCCGACCGGTGGGGACGACCCGGCGACGATGATCATCGGCGACGGCGAGGTCTGCTTCGACGAGGCGACTCGCCCGCTGGTCCAGCAGGCGCTGGCGATGAGCTACGGCGTCGCGGAGTACGACGACACGCCTTGGACCTGCTCCGAGCCTGACTTCCCGATGACGGCCCTGCTGACGTGGCACATCCCGCGCCAGGACGTTGCGGTGCGCCTCGACGGGCTCGAGACCGACGACGACTGGCTCGAGCCGGTCGTGGAGGAGGTCGACGGCGAGGGGCTCGTCCACGTCCGCACCACCGGCCTGCCCCCGGACGGGGCGCTCAACCCGCTGCGGCCCGCGTACGACCTCTGGATCGACGCCGACGGCCGTCTGGTGCGGATGACCAGCGAGGCCGTGGAGTGGCGGCTCGACTACCCCGACAGCGTCGACGTGGCGATGCCGCCGGAGGAGGAGCGGGGTGCGTACGGCTACGCGCAGGGGCCGGGTCAGGGGGCCGCCAAGGCGTGCCACTACTCCGGGACGTGCGGGAAGTACGAGGTCACGCTCGAGTGGTCGGACGGCCGGAAGGGCTGACGCGCACATGCCGATGGCCCGGGC
>JAJPEO010000238.1 GCA_021166815.1 Nocardioides sp. | reverse complement strand
GCCGACCTCGTCAAGGTGGCGATGCTCCGCGTCGACCGGGCGCGCGCCGCCGACGGGCTGCGCTCGCGGATGCTGCTGCAGGGCCAGGACGAGCTCGGGGTCGGGGTGTTCCCGGGCGGGGAGGAGCGCCGCGAGGCGCGGGTGCGGGCCGAGATGGGTGGCGCCGCCGACCTGACCGTCCCGCTGGACGTGTCGGTCGGCTCAGGTCGCAGCTGGCACGACGCGGCTCACTGAGCCGCGGGGGCGGGCTCGGAACGCAGCTTCACGACGCTGATCGCCAGCAGCACGGCGAACAGGGCCAGGTCGACGGCCAGCACGACCGTGAGCAGTCCGGTCACCGACGAGACGGACAGGCCCACCACCACCAGCGCGGTCAGGGCGGCCCAGACGAGCACGACGGACAACGTGCCCTGGCGGGCCAGGACCGAGTAGACCAGCAGCTGCAGCATCGCCACGACGGTGCCAACCGCGGCGAAGACCCACAGCCTGTCACCGATCTCGGCGTACTCGCCGCCCCCGGCGAACACCAGGGCGAGGTCGGGAAGGAGCGCGGTCGCCGCGGTGCAGAGCGCGCCCAGCCCGCCCACCAGGGCGAGGCTGAGCGTGAGCGCGCGGGCCCTGCTGTCGGCCGTCGACATCGACGGGAAGGCCACGACCACCACGAACTGGGGCAGGAACAGCACCGCGCGCGCCACGATCAGGCCGGCCGCGTAGAGGCCGGAGTCGTGGCTGTCGAGGACCATGCGACCGACGAGCATGTCGGTGTTGGTCAGGGCGAAGAAGGCGAAGAGCGCCTGGGAGTTGACGATCGACTCGCGAATGATGGCGCCGAACCCGTGCCTGGTGTTCGAGGCGCCCGACTCCCGTGCGCCGCGCAGGGCGACGAGGCCGTAGAGGTAGGGCGCGGTGAACCCGACGGTGGCCCCGAGGAAGGCCATGAACTCGGTGGGCTGCCAGAGGATGAACGCCACACCCACCACGAACCGGGGCAGGCCGGAGCAGATGTAGAGGATGGACAGCTCGCGCCAGCGACGCTCGCCCTGGAGGATGCCCGCCTGGGCGCCCATCATGGTCAGCGGCACCGCCGCGACCGCGGCCAGCATGGCGGTGGGCAGGCTCCGCAGGTCGAGCACGATGTTGATCAGGGGCGAGGCCACCAGCAGGAGCCCGGCCAGGAGCAGTGCTGCGCGGTAGGAGACGCGGAGGATCTCGCGCTCGATCTGGCCCACGTGGTCGGGGTCGGCGCTGATGCGTCGGGCGGCGGTGGCCTGCAGGCCGAGCGAGACGACGCTGACGATCATCATGACGTTCATCAGCGCGAAGAACGCGCCGTACGCCGCCGGGCCGATGATGCGCGCCGCGGCCATGGTGAACCCGTACGTGCCGAGGTTCATGATCATCATCGCGACCGCGATCTGGCCGCTCCCGCTCAGGAACCGGGCGGCACGCCCGCGAGGGGCCGCAGCGGCTGATGGCCCGGTGGGCGTCGATGGCATGGGCGACACCTTAAGGTGTCTGACTGTGCAGGCTGGGGCCAAGGGTGTGGCGGTGCGACTCGTCCCGTGGCTGTGGTCGGCGGCCCTGGCCGCGGTGATCCTCGGGCCGGCCCTGGGTCCGGGCTACGTGCTCAGCTACGACATGGTCTGGGTTCCCGACCTCGGGCTCGGCCGCGACGCCCTCGGCGTGGGGTCGGCGCTCCCGAGGACCGTGCCCTCCGACGCGTTCGTCGCCGTGCTCGACGAGGTCGTGCCGGGGATGGTGCTGCAGAAGCTCGTGCTGCTCGCCGCCCTGGTCGTCGCCGGTGCCGGGGCGGCGAGACTGGTGGGGAGCCGGTCCCTGGCCGTGCAGGTGGTCGCGGCCACGTGCATGGTCTGGAACCCCTTCGTGGCAGAGCGCCTGGTCATCGGGCACTGGCCGGTCCTGCTCGGGTACGCCGTCGTGCCGTGGCTGCTGCTGCTCGCCGGCCGTTGGGACGTCGGTTCGAGGATGCCCGTCGCCCTTCCCCTCCTGCTGGTCGTGGGTTCGCTGAGCGCGAGCACCGGGCTCGCCACCGCAGTGGCCCTGGTGGCCGCGGGAGCGCGACGTGACGTACGCCGCTGGCTGCTGCTCGGCGCCCTGCTCCTGGCGGCCAACGCGCCGTGGCTGGTGGCGGGCCTGGCGCACGCGGCGGCCGCGACGTCGTCCGCAGCGGCCGCCGAGGTGTACGCCACGAGCGGGGAGGGCTGGCTGCCGGGACCGCTCGCGGCCCTGGGTCTCGGAGGCATCTGGAACGCCCAGGTCGTGCCCGGGACCCGCGCCGGCTTCCTCGCGGTCGTCGCGCTGGTGGTCTGGGTGGTCGCCGCCGTGATCGGCCTGCGCCGGGGGAGCGCCGGGATCGCGCCCGCGGCGTGGCGGGCGGCCGTGACCTGCTGGGTGCTGGGCTACGGGGTGGCCGTCCTCGGCTGGGCGGTGCCTGGTGTCATGGGGTGGCTGGCTGCCTCGGTCCCCGGCGGGGGAGTCCTGCGCGACAGCTCCCGGCTGCTCGCGCTCACCGCGCCGCTCGTGGTCGTCCTCGTTGCCAGGGGAGCGGGGGTCGTGCTCGACCTCGTCCGCGACCGGGGGTCGCGGCGCGTCACTGCCGCCGTCCTGGTCGCCGTGCCCATCCTGTGCCTTCCTGACGCCGGCTGGGGGATCCGCGGGCAGCTGCGGCCGATCGACTACCCCCAGGACCTCCTCGACGTCCGCGCCGCGTCGCGTGCGGTGCCGCCGGGGGACCTGGCCGTGCTGCCGTTCTCGAGCTATCGGGTCCCGCGGTGGAACCACGGCCACCCGGTGGTCAACCCGCTGCCACGCCTGGTGGACCGGGACGCGGTGGTCAACGACGAGCTGCTCATCGACGGTCGCACCCACCCCGGGGAGGACCCACGGGCCCGCGCCGTGGGCGAGGCGCTGGCCCTGCCCACGGCCCGAGCGCGGACCGAGGCGCTGCTGCGGATCGGGGTGTCGGGCGTGGTGATCGAGCAGTTCGAGGGGTGGGACGAGCCGGCCTTCGTCGGAGACGCCCTCCTGGCCAACGACCTGGTCACGGTGATCGCCCTCGAGGGTCGCGCCGGGGGACAGGGACACGACGCTCGAGTCGAGGGCGCGATGCCGGCGGCGTGGGTGGCTTGGCTGGTGCTGATCGCCGGGGGAGCCACCCAGAACGTGATCCATGTCATACGGCGGATGATCCTGCGGCGGCGTGCTACCGCCGGGTAGTCTATTTCCTGGTGGGGCGTCGTCATTCGCCCTGGGTCAGGCCGTCGCTGTTAGGCTTGGCAGAACTCTAGGGAGGGTCACTCAACCAATGAACAACTTCTTGGCTCCGATCGTCAGCGTGCTCGCCGGTGGCGCGCTCGCCAGCGCCGGCCTCGTCGGCCTCATCTCGTCGCAGACGAGCGCCCCGGAACAGTCCCCGGCCAACGCCGAGGCTCCCGCCTGGGACTACGGCGCCACTGAGTGATGCCGGCGCGGCTGAGCCGCGCCTCGAATCGTGATGCTCCGTTCGGTGCTTCGGCACCGAACGGAGCCTTTGCGTTGCCTGAGCAGGCCCGCGGTCAGACCTCGTCGGGGTCCTGCGCGTTGATGACCCTGCCCGTGAGGGCGCTCGCTGCGACGTGGGCGAACGACTCCTGGGCGTGCTCCCACGTGAAGGTGTGGCTCATCTCGACCGCGCCGGCGCCCAGGCGCTGGCGCTCGGCCTCGTCGCCGAGCAGCGTCGCCAGGGCGTCGGTGAACTGCTCGGGGGTGTCCACCAGCACGCCTGAGCGGTCGTGGGCGATCGACTCCCGAGTGCCGCCGGCCGAGCGGTAGGCCACCGCGGGGGTCGCGTGCATCCCCGCTTCGCCGATCACCAGTCCCCACCCCTCCTTGAGGGAGGGGAGCGCCAGGAGCCACGCCCGCTCGTAGACCTCGTGCTTGCGGCGCTCGTCGACCTGGCCCTCGAACACCACCGAGTCACCGGCGCCGGCGCGCTCGGCATGTGCGTGGAGCTCCGACTCCCACCAGCCCGACCCGACCACGTGCAGGCGCAGGTCGGGGAAGCGTCCGCGCAGGGCGACGGTGGCGTCGATGGCGTGCTCCACCTGCTTGTGGGGGACCAACCGGCCGACGACCGCGACCATCGGGTGGGGGGACTTGCCGTGACCCACCGGCAGCACGGGATCGGTGCCGTTGTGGACCACCGCGATGCGGGTCGGGTCCACCCCCAGGGTGATGAGCTCCTGGCGCGTGGCTCGCGACACGGCGACGTACTGGCACTTCTTGTAGAGCCGGGGGGCGACGCGACGCTCGATGAACCATCCCACCTTGCCGCTGAGCCCGGGGTAGACCACGGGCCACTGCTCCTCGTGGACGTGGTGGACCAGGACGACGACCGGGGTCCTGGTCGCGAGGCGGGTGAAGAACGGCAGCCCGTTCTGCACGTCGACGACGAGGTCGACGTGGCCGTACGTGCCTCGGAGCAGGTCGCGCGCGGCGAGGGCGTAGATGGAGAGCTTGCCGCCGCGGCGGACGTAGTCGACGCCGCGGACGGTCTCCCTCGGCGGAGCGCCGGCGTGGGCCGCGGAGACCACCGTGACCTTCGCGCCGCGGTGGGCGAGACCCTCCGCGATCTTCTCCAGGTAGCGCTCCGCGCCGCCTCCCTCGGGGTTGCGCGTGTCGCGCCAGGAGAAGAAGAGGACGTGCCTGCCGGCGATCTCGTGCTGGTCGGACGAGGCGTGGGGACGCGGGTCGGTACCGGTCTCGGCGTGGGAATCTGGCATGGAACGCACCACGATACAGGCAACTTCCGCAGCTGCCCGACCGTGTTCGGTAGGGTTTCGCGTGTGCCTGCGCCTGCCCGAACGACGCCCTGGTGGAGACGGACCCTCAGCAGGTGGATCCGCCGTGAAGAGGAGTGGGCGCCGACCCTGCGGCGCTCGGTTCGGCTGCTGCGCGAGTTCGGGTTCGAGCAGGAGGATCCTGCACGTTTCTACGGCGCCATCGCCGACGACTCGGTGGAGATGCTGCGCCACTACGACCGCCTGGAGGGCCAGGCCCTGCTCGACGTGGGAGGCGGTCCGGGCTACTTCAAGTCGGCCTTCGAGGCCGCCGGCATGGAGTACTTCTCCGTCGACGTCGAGGACTCCGACCTGCCCGGCGCGGCCGGCAACCGTGTGCTCGGCAGCGGCATGCAGCTGCCCTTCCGCAGCGGCGCGTTCGACGTCGCCTACTCCTCCAACGTGCTGGAGCACGTGCCGGATCCCTGGCTCATGGCCAGCGAGATGCTGCGCGTGGTGAAGCCTGGCGGCCTCGTCTTCATCAGCTACACCGTCTGGTACGGCCCGTGGGGCGGCCACGAGACGTCGCCCCACCACTACCTGGGCGGCATGCGCGCTCGCCGCCGCTATGCCCGCAAGCACGGCCACGAGCCGAAGAACCGCTTCGGGGAGAGCATGTTCGGCGTGACCGTGAGCGACGGCCTGCGCTGGAGCCGCCGGCAGGACGGGGGCGAGGTGGTGGACGTCTTCGCCCGGTACAACCCCGGTTGGTCGCAGTTCCTCCTGCGCATCCCGTTGCTGCGGGAGGTGACGACGTGGAACCTGGTGATCGTGCTCAGGCGCAGGTGAGGTTCCGGCTGAGACTTCTCGCCGGCTGCGCGGTGCTGATCGCGATCGCCCTCGTCCAGCTGCCGGGCTACCTGCTCTTCGACACCAAGTTCGACCTCGTGGTCGACCCGGTGCACTACCTCCAGCGGGCCCTCCACATGTGGGACTCCAGCGGGGGCATCGGCCAGCTGCAGAACCAGGCGTACGGCTACCTCTGGCCGATGGGCTCGTTCTTCAGCCTCGGCATCCTCGCGGACCTGCCTCCCTGGGTGGTCCAGCGCCTGTTCATGGCACTGGTCATGTGCGTGGCGTTCACCGGGGCGGCCAAGGTCGCCCGTGAGCTCGGTGTGCGCTCCGACCTGGCCTGCCTGGTGGCCGGCTTCGCCTATGCCCTCTCGCCCCGCCTGCTGACCACGGTCGGGACGATCTCCATCGAGTCCTGGCCGTCGGCACTCGCGCCGTGGGTGCTGCTGCCCCTGGTGATCGGGGCGCGCGAGGGCAGTCCGCGGCGCGCCGCGGCACTCTCGGCCCTGGCGATCGGGATGGTGGGCGGCGTCAACGCGACGGCGAGCTTCGCCGTGATCCCGGTGGCCGCGCTGTTCCTGCTGACCCGGGAGCCGGGTCCGCGACGTCGTGCCATGATCATCTGGTGGCCGGTGTTCACGGCGATGAGCACCCTGTGGTGGCTCATCCCGCTGTTCTACCTCGGTGCCTACAGCCCGCCGTTCCTGGACTTCATCGAGTCGGCGAACCTCACGACCCACCCCACGTCGTTGTTCGACTCCCTGAGGGGCGTCTCGCACTGGGTGCCCTACATCGACGAGAGGTGGCGCGCCGGCCGCGACCTGATCACCTCGCAGTACTTCGTCCTCTACAGCGGCGCGGTCATGATGCTCGGCCTCGTCGGCCTGGCCCACCGACGCAATCCTCACCGGCAGTTCCTCCTCCTGGCACTGCTGCTCGGCATGTTCCTCACCGGCATGGGACACGACGGGCCGTTCTCGGGCTGGTGGGCACAGCCGCTCCAGGAGGCCCTGGACGGAGCCCTCGCCCCCGCCCGCAACGTGCACAAGTTCGACCCCATCGTGCGCCTGCCGATGGTGCTGGGGCTGGCGCTCCTGCTCGACATCCTGCTGCACAAGGAGTACTGGACCGCGGACCGCAAGGGCGTCCTGCGGCCGCTCAACCACCGGACGGTCGCGGTGCTGGCCGTGGGTGCGGTGCTGGGTGCGGCCCTCCCGGCGCTGCAGGGGCGGATGGCCCCGGCCGGCGCCGTCTCGGAGGTGCCCGACTACTGGGTGCAGACCGCGGCCTGGCTCGACGACCAGGGACACGAGGGTGCCGCGCTGATGACGCCCGGGGTGGGCCTGGCCCAGTTCGTCTGGGGGCAGCCCAACGACGAGCCGTTGGCCTTCCTGGCCAAGAAGGGCAGGTTCGGCGTCCGCTCCAACATCCCGTTCGTGCCGCCGGGCAACATCCGCTTCCTCGACGCCGTCGAGACCCGGCTGGCGCAGGGACAGCCGAGCAAGGGCCTGGCCACCTACCTGGCCCGTGCCGGGATCCAGTACCTCATCGTGCGCAACGACGTCATCAAGTCGCCCTCGGTCCCCGACACCGTCGTCCTCCACCAGGCGCTGGAGAACTCGCCCGGGCTGCGCCACCTCAGGGGGTTCGGCCCCGACATCGGCGGCGCGGCGTACCTGGGTGAGGGCACCGAGCGCAACGTCGTCAACGGAGGCTGGCAGGCGCAGTACCAGGCCATCGAGATCTACGAGGTGCTGGCCGGCGGGCCCGGCGCGGTGGCAGCCGACGAGCTCCCGGTGGTCGCCGGCGGCCCCGAGTCGATCCTGCCCCTGACCGACGCCGGTCTGCTCGACGAGCAGCCCACGATCCTCGCCACCGACGCCGACCCCGACCAGGAGCCCACCGGACCGGTCATCCTCACCGACGGCTACCGCGATCGCGAGCGCAACTACGGCCTTCTCCACGACGGCTACTCCGCGACCCTCCAGGCCGAGGACGAGCGGCGTACGAGCGGGACCGTCAAGGACTTCTACATCAACGAGGGCGACGAGCGCTGGCGCACGCGAGCCGACATGTTCGGGGCCGACTCCGTCACCAGCTCGTCGTCGATGGCCGATGCCGGCGTGGCGACCGGCGGACGGCCCGCCGAGTCGGCGCAGGCCGCCATCGACGGAGACCCGAGCACGCAGTGGGTGTCGGACCCGACGTCGCCCCGGCGGCCCGTGTGGCGCATCGAGTTCGACCGTCCGCGGCCCATCGCCAGGCTGCGCCTCGTGGCCGGTGCACGCGCCCCCGCGCGGCAGACGCTGCAGGTGAGCACCGAGGCCGGGTCCAGCGAGGAGGTCGAGCTCGGGACTCACACCGTGCGCGACGTCGCGGTGCCGGCCGGGACGACGTCCTGGCTGGAGATCCGCACCACCGGACAGTCGGCTGCGGTGTTCGCGAGCATCGCGGAGGTCGAGATCCCGGGGGTGCAGGTCCGCAAGAGCCTGGTCCTGCCCGAGCTCCCGGACGCGTGGGGCAACCCGGACGCGATCCTGCTCGAGGCCGCGTTGGACTACCGGGCCGGGTGCATCGACGTCGACGACTCGGT
>JAJPEO010000232.1 GCA_021166815.1 Nocardioides sp. | reverse complement strand
CCGTCACCACGGCCTGGCGCGGGTGGGCGGCGCGGACGAGCGCGGCCGGTGCGGAGGTCTGCAGCATGCGCGCAGTATGACCGCCGACCCGACCCACCACAGGGATTGACGTCTGTCAAGCCCGCTTGTGGCCTCTGACCTGCACAAACGCGTGCAGGAGCGTGTCCGGACCCGTGTTAGACTGGTCACCTAGGAAGGGGAACTGAACATATGACTTTCACTGTCGGCGAAACGGTTGTGTATCCCAATCACGGGGCCGCAGTCATCGAGGACATCGAGATGCGGACGATCAAGGGAGAGGACCGGCAGTACCTCGTTCTCAGGATTGTCGCTCAGCAGGACCTGGTGGTCCGCGTCCCGGCATGCAACCTCGACCTGGTGGGTGTGCGCGACGTGGTCGACAAGGAGGGGCTCGACAGGGTGTTCGACATCCTCCGTGCCGCCCACGTCGAGGAGCCGACCAACTGGTCGCGCCGCTACAAGGCCAACCTGGAGAAGCTCCACTCCGGTGACGTCAACAAGGTCGCCGAGGTCGTGCGCGACCTGTGGCGTCGTGAGCGTGACCGCGGCCTGTCCGCGGGCGAGAAGCGCATGCTGGCCAAGGCCCGCCAGATCCTGGTCTCCGAGCTCGCGCTCGCCGAGAAGACCAACGAGGACAAGGCCGAGGCCATGCTCGACGAGGTGCTCGCCTCCTGAGCAGCAACGACCTCGACCGAGGCCCCTGGGACGAAGCTCCCGGGGGCCTCGGTCTCGTTGTGGACGACGATCGCGGGGCGCTGCCGTACGCCCTCATCCACGGTGAGGCGCTGGTGGTGTGTGCCGCCTGGGCCCTCGGCGCCGCGGGGGTGACCCCGATCGACGCCACCGTGGACTGGGAGGTCCTCGTGGAGTCGGAGGAGCCGGTCGTCCTCCACGACGCCCTCTGCCCGATCACCCCGCCCGTCTTCATCGCCGACCTGGTCCGCGACTGCCTGGCCACCGGAGAGGTGCTGCTCGGCGTCCGGCCGGTCACCGACACCGTCAAGGTCGTCTCCGGCGGACTCGCCGGAGAGACGGTCGACCGCGACGGGTTGCTCGCCGTCGCCTCGCCGCTGGTCATCCCGCCCGCCGTCGTGGCGCAGATGGACCGCTGGCCCGGCTCCGACCTCGGCGCAGCAGCGGCGACGCTGGCCGCGGCCGGGCACCGGGTCCGTACGGTCACCGCTCCCAGCGAGGGGCGTCGGGTCGACTCCGTCGAGGGAGTGCTCCTGCTCGAGGCCCTCGGCGCTGGGGTCCCCAGCAGCGGCTGATCCCGCTCCCGGCGTGGTCAGCCCCGGTCGGGTCCCTCGAGGATCCGCTCGGCGAGGCGCACGTCCTCGGGGAAGGTGATCTTGAGGTTGAGGGGGGTGCTCTCGACGGCCGTCACCCGCGTCGAGGTGTAGGCGGACAGGCACGCGGCGGTGTCCGTGCCCTCGAAGCCGTCTGCGTCCGCGGCCCGGTAGGCCGTCAGCAGCGCAGGCGCCGAGAACGCCTGGGGCGTCTGCACCGCCCCGAGCTCGCCGGCCACGGGCGCCAGGTCGGTCGTGATCAGGTGGGTGGTGCGGACCACGGGGATCGCGCCGCCGCCTGCGCGGGCGGCGGCCACGACGCGCTGCCACAGGGCGACGCCGGCCAGGGGACGGGCGCCGTCGTGGACGGCCACCACGTCGACCAGGCCGGACTCGATGTCGGGGGCCAGTGAGCGTACGGCCGCCCACTCCGAGGCGTGCCGGGTGGCGCCGCCGTCGACCAGCAGCACCTCGCGCTCGCCGAGGTGGGGCGCGACCGCCGCCTCGACGTCGGGCCGGTCCTCGGGGCGTACGACGAGCACGACGCGGGCCACGTCGTCGAGTGCCAGCGCGGCGCGCACGGACCAGACGAGCACCGGGGCGTCCGCCAGGGGGAGCAGCACCTTGTTGACCGCGGCGCCGACCCGGGAGCCCGACCCGGCCGCGAGGATCACCACGGCAACGGACATGCGGGCGAGCCTAGGCGCTGATCACGAGCGCAGTCGCGATGGCCGCCACGCCCTCGCCCCGTCCGGTGAGGCCGAGGCCGTCGGTGGTCGTGGCGGTGACGGTGACCGGGGCGCCGGCGGCGCGGCCCAGCGCCTCCTGGGCCTCGTCGCGCCGGGGTCCGAGCCGTGGCGCGTTGCCGATGACCTGGACGGCGACGTTGCCGATCTCGAAGCCCGCGTCGCGGACCCGGCGCGCGGTCTCGGCCAGCAGGGTGGCGCCCGACGCCCCGGCCCACTGGGGCTCGGAGGTGCCGAAGTTGCTGCCGAGGTCGCCGAGGCCGGCGGCGGAGAACAGGGCGTCGCACGCGGCGTGGGCGGCGACGTCGGCGTCGGAGTGACCCTCGAGCCCGCGCGGCTCGTCGGGCCACGCCAGCCCGGCCAGGTGCATGGGAACCCCCTCGACGAGGCGGTGGACGTCGCTGCCGATGCCGATGCGCGGGATGCTCACGTCGGCATCATGCCGCAGGTCCGCCACAATGGCCCCGTGAGCACCGACCGACTGCCCTGGGTGCCGGCCGGCGTCCTCGCAGGCCTGGCCGGCCTCGCCACCAGCCATGCCGCGGCGATGGTGCTCACCCTCCGGGACGCGCCCTTCGTGGCGGTGGCGGGGCTGATCGTCCGCCTGGTGCCCGAGGTCCTGGCCGACCGCCTCGAGCGGATCTTCGGCCAGGGCGACCGGATGGCCTTGTTCGTCGTCGAGTTCCTGGTGCTGCTGGCGTTCTTCGCCGTCGCCGGCCAGCTCGCCCGCGACAGCCGCTGGAAGGCCGCCGCGGTGTGGGCGTTCCTGGCTGCCGTCGGCCTGGTCGCGGTCCTGGTGCAGTTCGGTCACTCGCCCAACGACGTCGCTCCCGTGGCTGCGGGCCTGATGACCTGGCTCGCCGTGCACGCGGCGCTGCTGAACCCGCTGCGCGTGGCCGCGGGCGAGCCGCCCCTGGTCGACCACGAGCGCCGCGTGTTCCTGATGGTGGCGCTGATGACCACCGCCGCGTCGGCCGGCATCGCCCTCGCCGGGCGGGCCGTCGGCAACGCCCGCCGGCACGTCGACACCAGCCGCCGACTCCTGCGCATCGACGGTGTGACGCGCCGCCCACCGCCGCCCGCGGCCACCCTCGGCCTCCCGGGCATCACGCCCTGGCAGACGACCGCGGAGGAGTTCTTCGTCGCCGACACCACCATCGCCGCGCCCACGATCGAGCCGCAGGACTGGCGACTGCGCATCCACGGCATGGTCGAGCGCGAGCTCATCCTCACCTTCGACGCCCTCGTCTCACGGCCACTCACCGAGTCGTGGATCACGCTGGCCTGCGTGACCAACGAGGTCGGCGGGGGCCAGGTCGGCAACGCGAGGTGGAGCGGCGTACGGCTGGCCGACCTGCTCGCGGAGGCCGGGGTGCAGGCCGGGGCCGACTGCGTGCGCCAGACCTCGCACGACGGGTGGGACTGCGCGACCCCGCTCGCCGCCCTCGCCGACGACCGCGACGCCATGCTGGCGGTGGCCATGAACGGCCGGCCCCTGCCCATCGAGCACGGGTTCCCGGTGCGGACGATCGTGCCCGGCCTCTTCGGTCACGTCTCGGCGGCCAAGTGGGTCGTCGACCTGGAGGTGACCCGCTTCGACGAGGTGGAGACCTGGTGGACCAGCCGAGGCTGGTCCGAGCAGGCGCCGGTGCGCCTGGCCTCGCGCATCGACACGCCCCGACCCGGGGAGCAGGTGCCCGCGGGCGAGGTCGCCGTCGGAGGCGTGGCGTGGCACCCGCACACCGGCGTGGCCTCGGTCGAGGTGTCCCTCGACGGCCGGCGCTGGGAGCCCGCCGAGCTGGGGCGCGTGCCCTCCGACGACACCTGGGTGCAGTGGGCGATCACCCTCGACGTGCCCGCCGGTGAGCACCTGGTGCGGGTGCGGGCCGTGGCGCGCGACGGCGAGGTGCAGACCGGGGTGCGGAGCGAGCCGAGCCCCGACGGTGCCACGGGGTGGCACGAGGTGGAGTTCTCCGCAGCCGAGGCCTGAGCCGCCTCAGCCGTGGCGGATGACGTACGCGGTGCCGCCGCTGGCGTTGAGCCAGACCCGCTCGAACTCCGCCCGGTCGTAGACCCGGCGCACCTGCGCGTTGGTCCGGCCAGCCGGGTCGTTGACGACGACGTCGCCGTCGGCCTCGAAGCCGGCGATGACCAGCAGGTGACCGTTGCTCGAGGAGATCGGGGTGCCGGTCAGCTCGCCCCGCCGGAAGGCGATCGACACGATCAGCGGGACGCCCTCGGCGATGTAGGCCTCCGCCTCGCGCAGGCTGCGCAACCGGGTGACGTAGGAGTCGCCGCTCACCCGGGGGGCGGCGAAGGCGGTGTTGAAGGCCCAGTTGCCGGTGCCGCGGTAGCCGTGGTCGTAGACCATCCGGGCCGTGTGGTCGACGACCGCGTCGCCGTGGCCCGAGGGGATGCCGGCGGGGGGCTGCGAGACGCCGTAGTGCGCGAGGACCATGGCCACCGAGGTGGGCGAGCACCACGCCTCTCCGCCGCCTCCCCACTGCGGGTAGTGCCCCTGGTGGACCATCTGGGAGAAGGACGGCACGGGGAGGACGACCCCGGCTGCCGGACCGGTGCGCGAGGTGCGCGCAGGGGCCGGCGCGACGGCACTGGCGACCGCCCCGACGCGCTCGAGGCGCACCCGCGCGCGGGTGCCCTGCGGACGCAGGAGGACCACCCGCACCTGCCAGGCCGAGACGGTGGAGGCCGCGACCCAGGTGTCGACGTTCACGCGGCCCAGGTCGTCGGTCTGTCCCGACCGCGTCGTGCGCGGCACGTGGCGGCTGCGCATCGACCAGTCCGCGACGGAGTCCCAGCTGCCGACCGTGCCGGAGGAGGAGCGCGCGCGCACCATGACGCGTACGAGGCTCTGGCCGGGGGTGATCGCCTCCCACGACGGGATGATCGCGGTGGCGCCGAAGCCGGGGCTCGTCCACGGCGACGTCCAGGTGCCCTGCTCGTAGGCGCGACCGAGGAAGGAGCGGACCGGGGGGGTGCCGAGCTCGACGTGGCCGCGGCCCAGCCGCAGGCCGGCGCGGGCGCCCGAGCGGAGCTCGCGGTAGGTGCTCCACGAGCGCTGCGCGACCTGGGAGGTGGCCACGCGCGCGGAGGTGGTGGTCGCGGCGCCCTGGCCCGCGGCGGTGGCCGGGAGGGCGGCCACGAGGGTCGGGAGAGCGATGACGGCGGTGGCGACGAGGGGAAGGAGTCGACGGATCACCGAAGAACGGTAACCCCAAAGGTCACAGGAGTCCCACGAGTTGCACAAACGGGCGCTCCTGCCGGAGCCTCTCCACCCCTGGCGGCGAAACGACGCAAAAAGTTCATCTGATTTCCATCGTGTGCCTGTCGATTGTCGGCGGGCACCCCTAGCCTGTGGCCCACGAACGGGGTTCACGAGTGTTCCCCCCAACCATCACGGGGTTTGTCTTGTCTTCCAGCCGCGCCCGCGCACTCGTCAGTTCCACCGTCCTGGCCCTCCTGGCCCCGCTCCTGGCCCTCGGCTTCGTGTCGCCGGCGCAGGCGGCGGTCAGCCACCTCGTCATCAGCGAGGCCTATGGCGGCGGCGGCAACTCCGGTGCCCCGATCAAGCACGACTTCGTCGAGCTCTACAACCCCACCGACGCCGACGTGGTGATGACCGACTGGTCGCTCCAGTACCGCTCCGCCGGTGGCACGACCGCGCCCAGCGGCACCAACATCACGGTTCTCAACGGCACCGTTCCCGCGAAGGGCTTCTTCCTGGTGCGCCAGGCAGCCGGCGCAGGAACGCAGCCCGAGATCACCAACCAGGACGCGACCGGCGCCACGGCGATGGGCGGCTCGGGCTTCCAGGTCTGGTTGGCCAACACGACAACACCGCAGAACCCCACCAACAACGACCTGTCCGCGAACACGGCAATCGTCGACTTCGTGGGTGCTGGGTCCGCCGCCGTGAGTGAGGGCGCAACACCGGCTCCCGCGCCCTCCAACTCCACGTCCGTGTTCCGCAAGGACGCTGGCGGCAGCGCTGACCCGCGGGTCGACTCCGACGTCAACGGCAATGATTTCGGCACCGCCGCGCCTACTCCGCAGAACTCCGCCGAGCGTTTCCCGCCAGTCGTCGGGCCGACTCCACTGGCCGCCACAGGCCCCGGCGACAAGACCGTCGTCGTCGACCAGGCGATCCCCAACTTCGCGCTGCAGGCCTCGGGCGGCACGGCTCCGTACACGTGGTCCGCCACCGGTGCGCCCAGCATGCCGGCCGGGCTCACCGTCGGCACCGACGGCGTGGTCTCCGGCACTCCGACCGAGACCGGCACCTTCACGATCACCGCCACGGTGACCGACAGCGCGACCCCGGCCGCGACGGCGAGCACCGAGTTCACGATCACCGTGGTCGAGCCGGCTGTGCTCAGGACCATCGCCGAGATCCAGGGCACCACCGACGTCAGCCCCTACGCGGGCACCACCCCCGGTCAGCCCGGCGCCGAGGCTGTCCGCACCCAGGGCGTCATCACCGCGAGCTACCCCAGCGGCTCGGGCAACCTGGCCGGCTTCTTCATGCAGACCGGCGGGGCCCCCGACACTCCGGGCGCCTCCGACGGCATCTTCGTGTTCATGGGCGCCGCCGCTGACACGGCGACGTACGCCATCGGCGACTCCGTCGAGGTGACCGGCAAGGTCAGCGAGTACTTCAACCAGACCCAGATCAGCCCCGGAGCCGACGGCAGCGTCATCGAGATCGCGGCGCTCCCGGCCCCGGTGCTCGCCACCACGGTCCCGGGCAGCGACTGCGCCGTGGGCTCCTGCCCCGACGCTGCCGCGCTCAACGAGCAGCGCGAGGCGCACGAGGGCGAGGCCTTCGACCTCTCCGCCACCGACGTCACGGTCTCGGATTCCTACAGCGGCGGCGTCGGCAGCTCGCAGATGCGCGGTGAGTTCGGCCTGGCCCTCAACTCGACCGAGCCGCTGGTCCAGCCGCTCGAGGTCGTCCGGCCCAGCAACACCGCAGGCCTCGCCGACCACAACGCCTACAACAAGGCGCGGGGGATCGTCCTCGACGACGGGTCGACCTTCACCTACAACGCCAGCACGGCGTACCCGTGGCTGACGCTGGCCAACACCGTCCGCGCCGGTGCGGCGGCCACCTTCGTCAAGCCGGTGGTGCTCAGCTGGTCGTTCAACGCCTGGCGCCTGCAGCCCGAGACCCGCATCCCCGCGGGCAACGACGGCAGCGCGTGGGTCGCCTTCGAGCAGGACCGCCCGGCGGCCCCCGAGGACGTGCTGAAGGGCACGGGCAACCTCAAGATCGCCACGTTCAACATGCTCAACTACTTCGTCCACCCGGCCGAGGAGTGGGACCTGCAGCCTGACGACGCGATCGGCCAGGACCGCTACTGCACCTACTACAACGACCGCCAGGGCAACAAGATCACCGCGCGCGAGTGCACGTGGAAGGACCTGCGACTCGACCCGCCGTCGACGCTGCCCGACATCGGCCCGCGTGGTGCGGCCACGGCCGTGAGCCTGGCGCGCCAGGAGGTCAAGGAGGTCGCGGCCATCAACGAGATGGACGCCGACATCGTCAGCCTCGAGGAGGTCGAGAACCCGGTCAAGATCGGCTACGCCGACCGCGACCTCCCGCTCGAGCAGCTCGTCGACGCCCTCAACGCGGCGTGGGACCAGGCCGACATCACCGCCAACGGCCCGCGCTGGGCGTATGTCCCCAGCCCGCGGGTGGAGGCACAGCCGTCGATCGCCGAGCAGGACGCCATCCGCAACGCGTTCATCTACAACCCGCGCAAGGTCGCTCGAGTGGGCCGCTCGCGCATCGCCCTCACCGACCCGGCCTTCCGCAACGCACGTGAGCCGCTGGCCCAGGCGTTCCGTCACGTCGACGGCCTCGGCCCGGCCGACTCGTTCTTCGTGGTCACCAACCACTTCAAGTCCAAGGGTGCCCCGCAGGACCCGTCGCTGATGCCTGCCGACAGCGACAACCAGGACACCGGCAACGGCGCCGGCTGGTACAACGGAGACCGCGTCCGCCAGGCGCGCGCCCTCGACACCTTCGCCAAGTCCCTCACCGACGACACCGGCATCGACGCCGTCTTCCTCGCCGGCGACTTCACCGCCTACGGCCAGGAGGACCCGGTCGTCACGCTGAACGACCGTGGCTGGGAGCTGCTCGAGGCGGAGAACGGCGAGACGTCGTACTTCTTCGGCGGTCTGGCCGGCTCGCTCGACCACGTCTTCGCCAACGCCGCGGCCAAGGAGATGGTGACGGGCACGACCGTGTGGCCGATCAACGCCAACGAGCCGGTCTACTACGAGTACAGCCGGTTCAACTACAACGTCACCCCGCTGTACGACGAGACCGCGTTCCGGTCCTCCGACCACAACCCGGAGGTCGTGGGCCTCACGGCGCCGGTCAACGCGGCGGCGGACCCGGTCGACACCGTGCAGGTGCTCGCCTCGAACGACTTCCACGGCCGTCTGCTCGACGACCCGGCTGGTGCCGGTGCGGGCGCAGCGGCCATGGCCGGAGCGGTCAAGGAGCTGCGCGCGGCCAACCCCGACACCGTCTTCTCGATGGCCGGTGACATCGTCGGCGCCACGACCTTCGAGTCGATGGCCCAGAACGACAAGCCGACCATCGACGCGATGAACGAGGCCGGCCTCGAGGTGTCCGCCGCGGGCAACCACGAGTTCGACCAGGGCTACGACGACCTGCTGAACCGCATCATGAGCGCGAGTGCCGCCGACGGCGGGGCCGACTGGCCCTACATCGCCGCCAACGTGCGCCTCGGTGACGCGTCCGGCCCGTACGCGCTCGAGAGCGACCGGACCGACGGCAACTTCGCCAACTCCAACGGCGCCACCTGGTGGAAGGAGTTCCCGGGCCTCGACGGTGGAGAGGGCATCAACGTCGGCTTCGTCGGCGCCGTGACCGAGGACCTGCCGCGCCTGGTCTCGCCGGAGAGCGTCGCGGGCCTGGCCATCACCAGCGTGGTCGACGAGGTCAACGCCGCGGCGGCCGATCTCAAGGACGACGGCTGTGGGGGCGAGCCCTGCGACCTGGTCGTCGAGCTCGTGCACGAGGGCGCGGCCAGCGCCACCTGCTCCACCATCGCGACCGACACGGAGTCGACCTTCGGCCGCATCGTCCACGGCGCCAGCGCCGACGTCGACGCGATCATCTCCGGCCACACCCACCAGAAGTACAACTGCAAGGTGCCCGTGGCCGACTGGTCGAGCCGCACCGTCAAGGAGCGCCCGGTGGTCTCCGCCGGTCAGTACGGCGCCTACCTCAACCAGCTGCAGTTCGACTTCGCGCCCGGCACCGACGACCTCGTCGCCATCCGCCAGCGCGTGCTGGCCATGAAGGACCACGACGAGGACCCCGCCACCAAGGCGATCGTCCAGGACGCGGTCGACTTCGCGGCCGTCGAGGGCGCCGAGCCGCTGGGCCTGGTCGAGGACCAGTTCCTGCGCGCGCAGCGCAAGGACGAGCAGGGCCTCACCGTCGAGAACCGGGGCGGCGAGTCCACCCTCGGCAACCTCGTCGCCGAGATCCAGCGCTGGAAGACGGGCGCCGACCTCGCGGTCATGAACCCCGGCGGCCTGCGCCAGGACCTCGACATCGACGACAACGGCACGGTGACCAAGCGCGAGGCGGTCGAGGTCCAGCCCTTCGCCAACACCCTGATGACGACCGAGCTCACCGGAGCCCAGCTCAAGACCCTGCTCGAGCAGCAGTGGCAGCGCGACCCCGATGGCAACACCCCGTCGCGGCCGTTCCTGCGACTGGGCACGTCGTACGGCTTCACGTTCACCGAGGACGCCTCGCGTCCGGAGGGTGACCGGATCACCGGCATGTGGCTCGACGGCGTGCAGGTCGTGGCGGCCGGCACCTACACCGTGGCTGCCAACAGCTTCGTGATGGCGGGCGGTGACAACTTCCACGTCTTCAAGGAGGGTGCCAACACCCGCGACACCGGCTTCACCGACCTGCAGGCCACGACCGACTACCTCGCCACCATGGCGCCGGTGGGCGGCACGCCGCTGGCACTGGACCGTGGCCAGCACGCAGTGGGCGCCAAGCTCCTGGGCGCCCCGGTCCTGCCCGGTGACCAGGTGACCATCCCGGTCGACTCGCTGTCGATGACCGGAGCCACCGACGTCCAGGACACCTCCGTCGAGGTCAGCCTGGGTGACCAGGTGCTCGGCACCTTCCCGGTGACGACCACGCTGCCCACGACGCCGTACGACGTGGCGGGCACCGCGACCCTCGAGTTCACGATGCCCGAGGGCGTGCTCAACGGCACGACCTGGCTCACGCTGGAGGGCCTGCAGACCGGCACGGTCGCGAGGATCCCCGTCCCGACGGAGGACCCGCGCGCCACGACCACGGTGACCGCGACGGCTGCCGACATCGTGGCCGACCAGGCCGGCACGGTGCTGGTCACCGTCGACCCGGCGGCAGCCACCGGCAAGGTCACCGTGTCGGAGGGGGCGAACGTGCTCGGCGAGGCGATGCTCGACCAGGGCCAGGCCCAGGTGAGCATCCCGGCCGGCGCACTCGCGGTGGGCGAGCACACCCTGCTCGTCTCCTACGAAGGCGACGCGGCCCACGAGCCGGACACCTACGAGCTGGTGGTCACGGTGGTCGAGCCGACACCCGAGGTGGTGGCGACCACGACCACGGCGACCGCGCAGAAGCAGGAGTTCGGCAAGGCCGGGCAGGTCGCGGTGACCGTGGCGCCGTCCGAGGCGACCGGTGACGTCCAGCTGCTGCAGGGCGACACCATCATCGCCACGGGCAGCCTGACCGGAGGTGCGGCGACGCTGACGGTCCCGGCCAAGCGGTTCGCCGTGGGACGCCACGTCCTCGTGGTGAAGTACCTCGGCTCCGAGACCCACGCGGCCTCGCAGACGAGCGTCGCGCTGATCGTGGTCAAGCAGAAGCCGAAGCTGGTCGTCCCCAAGCCGCGTGCGGTGCGGGCCGGCCGCGTGGCGAAGGTCGTCGCCAAGGTCTCTGCGGTGGGCTACGTCCCGAGCGGCAAGGTGCGGTTCGTCTTCCGCAAGGCCGGCACCTCCAAGCGGGTGCGGGTCGTGGTCCAGCTGCGGCGTGGCACCAACCTGGCCCAGGCGGCCGCCAAGGTCCGGCTCCGCGCCCGCGGGCGCTACACGGTGCGGGTGCGCTACCTCGGCGACGCCAGCACCCAGCGGGCGCTCGTCCAGACCCGCCTGCGGATCCGCTGATCCACCAGTGGCCCCGCCCCGACGAATCGGGGCGGGGCCGCTGCGCCCCTAGACTTGCCGGGTGACCGAGCACCAGAGCCGCCTTCGACTCCACGACACCGCGACACGAGAAACCCGTGACTTCGTCCCGCTCCAGCCGGGCAAGGCGGGGATCTACGTGTGTGGTCTCACGGTGCAGTCCGAGCCCCACGTGGGCCACGTGCGCTCGGCGGTCAACTTCGACGTGCTGCGCAGGTGGCTGGAGGCCAGCGGGTACGAGGTCGACTTCATCCGCAACGTCACCGACATCGCCGACAAGATCCTGGCCAAGTCGGCCGAGCAGGGTGTCCACTGGTACGCCCTCGCCCAGCGCATGCAGCGCGAGCTCGACAAGGCGCTCGCCTCGATCAACGTGCTGCCGCCGACCTACGAGCCGGCGGCGACCGGGCACGTCCCCGAGATCGTCGACCTCGTCCAGCAGCTGATCGCCGCCGGCCACGCCTACGCCGCCGACGACGGCAGCGGCGACGTCTACTTCGACGTGCGCAGCTACCCCGAGTACGGCGACCTGACCCGCCAGCGCGTCGACGACATGGAGCCGGCCGGGGACGCCGACCCGCGCGGCAAGCGCGACCCGCGCGACTTCGCGCTGTGGAAGGGCCACAAGGCCGGCAGCGAGCCCGCGACCGCCGCGTGGCCCTCCCCGTGGGGTCCCGGTCGCCCGGGCTGGCACATCGAGTGCTCCGCCATGGCCGGCAAGTACCTCGGCCCCGCCTTCGACATCCACGGCGGCGGCGTCGACCTGCGCTTCCCCCCCCCCGAGAACGAGCAGGCGCAGTCCCGGGCGGCCGGCCGCCCGTTCGCGTCGTACTGGCTGCACAACGCCTGGATCACCACGGCCGGCGAGAAGATGAGCAAGTCGCTCGGCAACTCGCTGCTGGTGCCGTCGGTGCTCGAGCGCGTGCGGGGCATCGAGCTGCGCTACTACATGGTGAGCGCCCACTACCGCTCCCACGTGGAGTTCTCCTTCGAGGCCCTCGACGAGGCGGCATCGGCCTTCCGTCGCCTGGAGCACTTCCTCGAGCGGGCCACCGACCTGCTGGGTGAGGTGCCGACCGGCGGCATGCCCTGCGCCGACTTCGTCACCGCCATGGACGACGACCTCGGCACCCCCGCGGCCGTGGCCGCGATCCACGAGGTCGTCCGCGAGGGCAACCGTGCGCTCGCCAGCGGCGACGCGGCGGCCGTGCGCGGCAGCGCCGCATCCGTGCGGGCCATGCTCGGCGTGCTCGGCCTGGACCCCGCCGACCCCGCCTGGCCCACCGCAGGTGGCAGCGACCGGCTCACCGGCGTCGTCGACTCCCTGGTGCAGGGCCTGCTCGCCGAGCGGGCAGCCGCGCGCGAGGCGAAGGACTGGGCCCGTGCGGACGCCATCCGCGACCAGATCAAGGCAGCTGGCATCGAGGTCGAGGACACCCCGACCGGACCGAAGTGGAGCGTGTGACGTGGCCGGTAACTCCCAGCGCAAGGGCGCGATCCGCAAGTCGGGCAAGGGCAACCCCACCGCCGGGTCCGGCGGGCGGGTGCGTCGCGGCCTGGAGGGCAAGGGGCCCACGCCGAGGGCGAAGGACCGGCCGTACCACAAGGCCCACAAGGCCGTTCAGCGCGCCGAGAAGGAGCAGGCACGTCGCCCCAAGCGGCGTACCTCCGGCGAGGCCGAGTGGGTGGCGGGGCGCAACTCCGTCATCGAGGTGCTGCAGGCGCGCATCCCCGTGACGGCCATGTACGTCGCCGAGGGCGCCGAGCGCGACGGCCGTCTGCGCGAGGCCTTCAAGCTGGCTGCCGAGCAGGGCGTCAACCTCCTCGAGGTGACCCGCGGCGAGCTCGACCGGATGACCTCGGGCGCCGTTCACCAGGGTCTGGCCGCACGGCTGCCTGCGTTCGAGTACGCCCACGCCGACGACCTGCTCGAGCGCGCCGCCGAGGCCAGGGAGAAGCCCCTGATCGTGGCCCTCGACCAGGTCACCGACCCGCGCAACCTCGGCGCGGTGATCCGCTCGGCCGCCGGGTTCGGCGCGCACGGCGTGCTGATCCCCGAGCGTCGCGCCGCGGGCATGACCGCCTCGGCGTGGAAGACCAGCGCCGGAGCCGCGGCGCGGCTCCCGGTCGCCCAGACGGTCAACCTCACCCGCCAGCTCAAGGCCTACCAGGAGGCCGGCTGCATGGTCGTCGGCCGCGCGGCCGACGGCGACGTCTCCCTGCCCGAGCTCATCGCCCCCGACGGCCTGGCCACCGGCCCGCTCGTGGTCGTCGTCGGGTCCGAGGGCAAGGGCCTGGGCCGCCTGGTCACGGAGACCTGCGACCAGATCGTGTCCATCCCGATGGCCGGCCAGCTGGAGTCGCTCAACGCCGGTGTCGCCGCGTCGGTGACCCTCTACGCGATCTCCCAGGCCCGGGCCGCCGCTCCCGCCGGGGGCGCCGCGGGATGAGTCCCCGCCGCCTGGCCGCAGGCGTGGTGCTGGCCGTGGCCAGCACCACCCTCGGGCTCGCCGTGGCGCTCACCCTGTTCCTCGGCGGCAGCAGGACCATCGTCCTGGCCGGCCACGACACCGTCGTACGTCCCAGCCTCGACGGCCACGCCGTCCTGCACACCGGGCCCCTGCTGCCCGACTTCCGGCTCCGCGACGTCGGGATCGTGGGCGTCGAGCTCTCCCTCGGCAAGACCGAGGTCGGCTCGGTCGAGGAGCTCACCCAGCGCTACGCGTTCATCGCCTCGGAGCCCGACGCCCAGGTCGTGAAGGTCCGTCGGGCCGTGCGCGACATCGCCGTCGGGGCCGCCGTGCGCGGGCTCGGGGTCGGGCTGGTGCCCGTGGCGGTGTGGCTGCTGCTCGGCTCGCACCGGCGCGGCGAGCTGTTCCGTGGAGCCCGTACGCCACGCGGCATGGTCGCGCTCGTCCTCCTCCTGCTGCTCCCGCTGTTGGTGTGGCAGCCGTGGGACGGGAAGGAGGAGACGCAGGAGGACCAGGGCCGGTGGGTCACGCTCGCGGACTTCGTCGGGCAGGACGTGCCGCTTCCCGCAGAGGTGCGCGACGTCGAGGTGCTCAGCGGGCCGACCACCCGACAGACCCGGCGCCTGCTGCTCAGTGCCGTCGACACCTACGAGACCAGCAAGACGTTCTACCGCACCGCCGCCGAGGCCGCCGAGGGCCTGGACCTGCGCGAGCCCTCCGAGGACGAGACGGTCGCCCTCGTGGTCAGCGACCGCCACGACAACATCGGCATGGACCGTGTCGCCCGGGCGATCGGGGAGCGGGCGGGAGCATCGGTGGTGCTCACCGCCGGCGACGACACCTCCACCGGACAGCCGTGGGAGGCGTTCAGCCTCGACTCCCTGGCCCGCACCTTCGAGGACTGGGAGAGGTTCGGCGTCACCGGCAACCACGACCACGGCCCCTTCGTGCGTGAGTACCTCGACGACGAGGGGTGGACGATGCTCGACGAGGAGCCGGTCGAGGCGCCGTGGGGCGGCCTCCTGCTGGGCGTGGACGACCCGCGATCCAGTGGGCTGGGCAACTGGCGCGACGAGACCGGGCTGAGCTTCTCCGAGGTGGGCGACCGGCTCGCCGACACCGCGTGCGAGGCCGAGGAGCCGATCAGCCTGCTGCTCGTCCACGACGCCAACATCGGCCGCGCGACCCTCGAGCGGGGCTGCGCGGACCTGGTCGTGGGCGGGCACACGCACGTGCAGGACGGTCCGACGCCTGTCGCGGGGCCCGAGGGCACGACCGGCTACCGCTGGACGAACGGGACCACCGGCGGGGCGGCGTACGCCATCGCCGTCGGCTCCAAGCCGCGCCGCGACGCGGAGGTGACGCTGGTGACGTTCTCCGACGGCCGGGCGGCCGGCATCCAGTGGGTGCGCCTGCGCACCGACGGGTCGTTCCGGGTGGGGGACTGGGAGGCCCTGGACTTCGTCACTCCTCCCCGGTGACGACCTCGTCGGGCCTCGAGGCCAGGTGGTGGTCGATGTAGGAGCGCGCGGTCTCGAAGATGTCGACCTCGTGGCCCGCGGCCTCGGAGAGGTACCACCGGTGCTCGAGGATCTCGTGGAACACCTCGGCCGGCTCGAGCTTGCCGCGAGCCTCGGGCGGCACCATCGCCATGATGGGCTCGTAGACCCGCTGGACCCACCGTGCGGCCACCAGGTGCCGGTCCTCGCGCCCGAGGTCGTGGTGGGCGGTGAACGACGCGAGGTCGTTGAGCAGGCGCCGCGCCTGGTTGTCCTCGACCGTCATCCCCGTCAGCGACTGCAGCTCGCGCCGGTGGTGGCCGGCCTCGACGACCTTCGGCTGGATGCGGACCGAGTCCCCGCCCAGGTCGGTCACGATGTCGAGCTCGTCGACGTCGAAGCCGAGGTCGTTGAGGTGCTCGATCCGCTGCTCGATGCGCCACAGCTCCCCGGAGCCGAACTCCTCGACGTCGGTGAGCTCGCGCCAGAGCGCGTCGTACCGGCTGCGCAGCTGCTCCACCACGGCCAGGCCGTCGACCGGCTGCGAGACCGCGCCGCTGGCGCTGAGGTCCATCAGCTCGGCGAAGATGTTCTCGCACCCGATGGTGATGTCGTGCTCGCGCATGCGGTCGCCGATGCTCTCGTGGAGCTCCCCGGTCTCGGCGTCGACGAGGTACGCCGCGAACTCGCCGGCACTGCGCCGGAACAGGACGTTGGACAGCGACACGTCGCCCCAGAAGAAGCCGGCCAGGTGGAGCCGCACGAGCAGCACCACCAGGGCGTCGATGAGGCTCGGGATGCTCTCCGCCCCCAGGCCGTGGGCGAACAGGCTGCGGTACGGCAGCGAGAACTGCAGGTGGCGCGTCAGCAGCGCGGCCGGGAGCGGCTCGCCGGAGTCGTCCTCGCGCCCGGCCACCACCCCCTGCGGCACGACGGACGGCAGGCCCATGCGCTGCAGGTCGCGCAGGAGGCGGTACTCGCGGAACGCGATGTCCTCCTGCGTCTCCTTGACGGCGTAGGTCTGCTCACCCAGCCGTACGATCCGCACGACGTGGCGGCTCAGCCCGCGCGGCAGCGGCACCACCGGTGGAGACGGCCAGTCCTCGAGCGGGGTCCGCCAGGGCAGCCTGACGATCGCCGGGTCGGGCCGGCTCGCCACGATGCGGAGCGCCATGCCAGCCCACGCTACGGCAGGTCGGGCCGTTCGAGGGCGCGAGCCAGGCTCGCGGCGCGCTCGTTGCCGGGCAGGTCCTCCAGCAGCACCGCGGCACCGTCGGGTCCGCTCAGCGGCATCCGCCAGTTGGGGTGCTCCTTGTAGGTGCCCGGGAGGTTCTGGGTCGAGCGGTCGCCGACGAGGTCGCTGACCTGGACGCCGACCAGCCGCGACGGCGTGAGGGTCAGCAGCCGGTGGAGGGCCTCGACGGTCTCCTGCTCCGTCGCGCCGTCACCGACCAGCCCCCGCTCGCGGAGCATGCGGAGGAACGCCTCCCGCTCGTGCGCGGCGAACGCCAGCTCCTCCTCCAGCGGGCGCGTGAGCAGCCCGAGCGAGTCACGCAGCCGTACGTGGTCGCCGGCGAGGTAGGCCGCCGTCGGCGGGAGGTCGTGGGTGCCGACCGTGGCCAGGCACAGCTCGCGCCACTGCTCGGGCGGCCGGGGGTGGTCGCCCTCGAACTCGAACCAGAGGATGGAGGTGCCGAGCACCCCGCGCCCGGCGAGGTACTCGCGCACGAACGGCTCCACGACGCCGAGGTCCTCGCCGATGACGAACGCGCCGGCGCGCTCGGCCTCCAGCAGCAGGATCGACACCATCGCCTCGTGGTCGTAGCGCAGGTAGGTGCCGCGGTTCGGCGGCGCGCCCTGCGGGATGCACCAGAGCCGGAACAGGCCCATGACGTGGTCGATGCGCAGCGCGCCCGCATGCCGCAGGACCGTGCGCAGCATCGCGCGGTAGGGGGCGTACTCGAGCTCGGCGAGCCGGTCGGGCCGCCACGGCGGCTGCGACCAGTCCTGCCCCAGCTGGTTGAACGCGTCGGGCGGGGCACCGACCGAGACGTCGCTGGTCAGCGCGTCGCCCAGGGTCCACACCTCCGCGCCGGCGGGGTGGACGCCCACCGCCAGGTCGGTGATCACCCCGACGCGCATGCCGGCGTCCAGGGCCGCGGCGTGGGCGGCGGCCAGCTGCTCGTCGCACACCCACTGCAGCCAGGCGTGGAAGGCGATCCGGTCGGGGTCGTCCTCGTTGCCCTCGGCCAGGGCGCACCAGCGGGCGAAGTCGGTCAGGGCGGCGCCCTCGCGCTCGAGGTAGGCGTCGAGTCGGTCCTGGCGCTGCTGTGATCGCGGGGAGGCGAAGACCATGGCCAGCGCCTCGAGCTTGCCCGCCAGCGTGGCGTCTCGGTCCAGCAGGGAGGCATCGGCGTTGCCGGCGCTCAGGCGGGCCCCGATCGCGTCGACCGCGGCGCGCTCGGCCGGCGCCAGGGTGGCGTACTCCTCGACGTCCTCGACGCGCACGTAGATCGGGTTGAGGAAGCGTCGCGAGGTGGGGAGGTACGGCGAGTCCTCCACCGGCGGGACCGGCTCGGCGGCGTGCAGCGGGTTGACCAGGACGAAGTCCGCCCCGGCGCCGCCGCCCCAGCGAGCCAGCGTGGCCAGGTCGGCGAAGTCGCCCAGGCCCCACGAGTCGCGGGAACGGGTGGAGTACAGCTGTGCCATCAGGCCCCACGCCTGGCGCGGGAGGTCGGGAAGGTCGAGACGGTCGGGGGCCACGACCAGCAGCGCCGTCGTCTCGCCGTCGCTGCCCGAGGCGTGCACGCGGTGGTAGCCGCTGGGCAGCGCGGGCAGGGTGAAGCGGGCCTCGCCCACGACACGCCCGTCGACCTCACGAGGCTCGGCCCAGTGCTCGCCCTGCGTGGCGCCCAGCGTCTCGCCGGCCTCGGTGAGCACCTCCACCTCCACGGCCTCGCCGTGCGTCACGTGGACCAGCACGTCGGTGTCACGCCCGGCCCGGCCGACCACCACCGGCGGGAGCATCCGCCGCCAGGGCCGCTCCTCGACCTCGCGCAGCGCGTCCCGCGCGGACTCCTCGTCGCCCGCCTCGAGGCCGAAGGCACGCAGCACGGCCACGACCGTGTCCGCCGCGATCGGGGTGTGCTGCCCCTGCCAGTCCCAGAAGTCGGTCGCGACGCCCAGCCGCTGCGCCAGCTCGACGAGTTCAGGGCGGTCGGTCACGGGGGAGTCACTCACACGTCCCAGCCTGCCATGAGTGGGGGCCGACACTGGTGCTCACCTATGCTGTTCGCGCGCTCACGGGCGCACGCCGGTGTAGCTCAGTTGGTAGAGCGCCTCTCTTGTAAAGAGGATGTCGCGGGTTCGACTCCTGTCACCGGCTCGGGGGTGGGGGTCGGCTGGCGGTGTAGCCCCATTATCGGGGTACCAGCCACCACCAGGGCGCACATTCGGGCCGCCACGTCCCACATACCCCCG